>JACQRL010000337.1 GCA_016206485.1 Planctomycetota bacterium
AACCAAAGATCAACAGATAATTTAATATCGCATTAATAATATTGGCTACAACTCCAAAAATCATCGGTGTTCTGGCGTTTGAACAGGCCCTCAAAATGGATGCGAAATTGCCTTCAAAAATATCGAATATAAAACAGGACATCACAACAGAAAGATAGAGTGATGCTGTATCGCCTATAAGCGGATCATCCAACGGAGCCAGAAGCTGCGGCAATCTTGCCAGAAGAAACAATCCGATAAGAACTGCAAGCAATCCTGTAATCAATGTAATGAAGAAAATTGTCGACACAGCCCGGTTGATTTTATCCTGCTTACCTTCTCCGTATGCCCGAGCTGTTATGGCTGTTGTAACAACAGCAAACGAATGAAGCAAATTCTGATATGTGTATGTCACAGGACCGGCGATCGACATAGCTGCAAGGGCTCGCTCAGCGGACTTACCGCCAATATATCCAAGCATGATCTGGTCAGTGATAAAAAATACCGTTCTCGACACATTCTCGATTATGTACGGAATAGAAATCCTGAGTACATCCCTGCCGACCTGCAGTTGCTCTCCAGCAGGTATATTTTTAGTCTCTGCCAGTTCCATATCTTGACCACATATCTCATATAAACTTTGCCTGAGTACAACGAATAGTTAAAAGTTGAGAGTTGCAAGCAACAAATTCGTTATTCTTTATTCTCTATACGCAATCGATTAATAGAATATTAAGATGTTCGTTCCGTATGGAGATATTAATCCGAGGAGAAGGACTCCGATAATCAACTATGCCTTAATCGCCGCAAATGTATTAGTTTTCTTTTTCTTAACTGCGCCTTTGTCTTATAAAGCGCAGCTTATTTTAAATTACAAATATGGACTGATTCCGGATGGCATAAAGTATGAATCCTTTTTAACTTCATTATTTCTGCACGCAGATATGTTCCATCTTTTTGGAAACATGCTTTATCTGTGGATTATGGGAGACAATATTGAGGATACACTTGGCCATTTCTTTTATCCAATCTTTTATCTGGCAGGAGGGATCGCGGCCGGAGCCGTCCACATAATGTCGGTTTCAGGAGAAGTTGCTTCTATCCCATGTATCGGGGCATCAGGAGCCATTTCAGCAGTCACCGGAGCATATTTGGTCCTCTTTCCAAACAGCAGGATAAAGTTTTTCTATTTTATCATGTGGTTCTGGTGGGGAACAGTTGCAATCCCTGCTGTGTTTGCGATTGGATTGTGGTTCGTGCTCCAGCTTGTTTCAGCAAGCTTTACCGAAGATTCAGGTGTCGGCATCGCCTACTGGGCTCACATAGGAGGATTTATATTCGGAGTAGTTCTAGCGTTCCTATTAGTCAAGCTGGGATTTTGTAAACAAAAAAGATATCAATATGAATAGCGATCCACATAATCTAACGAGTCTATTTAGTCACATGGTCTAGCAGACATTCGGCAAATCTTTTCAAAGTTCCACCGAGACGCGGAAAACCTACAGAAACACAGAGAAATAAAATTTCTTATCCTTTCAGTGTCTCTGTGTTGTTGTTTTGTGCTTCTGTGGCAGAAGTACATACGTTGTGCCGAACTTCTGCTAGTCATCTCTTATGAAGATGGAAGCATCAATTTCCATCTTATATATGAGAAATCATCAATTACATTCAAATCGGAGCACCATGGAGTCATAAAAAAATGAAAACAAATAGTAGGTGAACACATAAATTCGATCGTGGTCTCACCACCCACAATCGAAACTACTACCTTGCAAGAACTGCAGAAATGGCTATTCTCCTGCGCGCTTGAACTTAATCCGGCATCAGCCAGTAGAATCAATATAGAAGTGAGCAAAATCCATATTTTTTTGCAATTCATATAATTACCTCCCGGCATATTTCTCATCTCTGACTACGAAATCACACTGCCTGTTATTCCACCAATTACATAAAAAACCATGCAAACTGATTGGGCTCAGGTACGAAGGTATTGCTAAAAAACCTGGGATAGTATATGCCATAACTACAATTTTGTTCATGTATAAACTCAATTACTGACACTCCATTCACACTAGTAACAATAATCCCATTGCATTTACAAATAGACGTGTCTATTACAGTTGATTGAAGACCAGTCCCTGCAACAAATAGAACAGCAGCAATTAGTATGAGTTTTTTCATAGTACCTCACTAAAATATTAAAAGACCCTTTTTTCATGATGTAGATAGAACATTCTACTATAACATGTAACTTTAAGATCATACTGACTTTAAAAACAGCTTCATTGTGCCAAGTTAACTACCGTTATCACAGGAATAGTCATTACAACTGTAACACTTGTAACAGGAAATGAAATACACTCCATAGAAAATGTAGCCAAAGTCCCAGTAAAATAATGCCAAGATTCATTGAAATATGTAGATGATATGCTCATTGTGTTGGGAGCAAAATTAACATTACCAGTCGCATCAAGTTTCATTGCAAATAATCTTTTACCTCCTAAGTAATGCATAAATCCACCCGCTAAAAACCCTCCATCAGAAGTCTGATTGATATAATTCAAAGAGTCTTCACCGGCAGTGCAATATGAGCGCTGGAAAAATATATCTCCAAAGTTATAGAAAGCCCCAAGCCAGCCATTTTCATTGCTTGAAGAATTAAAAGAGGTCCCTGCCATAAGAACTCCCCCGTCAATTCCTTTTATATCAGCTGGGGTTATGGCTGCATCGGTGGCAGAATGATAAAACCTCTGCCATCTTATGTAACCTGAGACTCCAACACTTATAAGAAACGGAGCAAAATACGGCTGTCCTCCGGAGCTATAACTTGAAACTCCTGATAAAATCACTTCTCCGGCAGTAGCGTACATGGATTTAAGCATGCTATTGACACCCGGAACAGAATATTCAGTAGCATCCATAATCGAGCCATCTAATAATGAGATGAACATCACTACAAAGGTGTTTGTGAAAAAAACCTTCTGAGCTGCGGCAACGAGAACATTTCCGAATACCTTCATCGCAACACCCAACTCTTGAAATGGTGTACCGTATACTTTTTGCCACTCGATGTTGCCGCTGCTTCCGAGTTTCATGAACAAAATATCCCCATTAGGCGCATTTGGAGTAGTTGCAGATCCTGTTATTATGAACCCGCCTCCATACGCATTATTAATATCCTTCAGAATCTGAGTTAATCCATCTCCATACCTGTTACTCCAGAGAGAAATTCCATTAGCATCAATAAGCATTACAAAAATATCAGGAGCACCAAATAAAGTAGTAACAGTTGCAGCGATCGCAAAGTTGCCAACAGGCGTCTGTCTTATCTTCAAATTATAAGCGTAAACCGGTCCTATATTGTATCTTCTCGCCCAGACCAGATTCCCATTCGGATCGAGCTTACTCACAGCCAAACCGGCCACCTGTTCATATCCAACCATGACAAATCCTCCATCAGTCAGCATCTCCATAGCAACAGCAGAACCTGTGCTTGGATTCAATGGAAGGTCAAAAACATAAGTCTTAGCCCAGGAACTCAATCCCTGTGACTGTGGAAACAGATCGGCATCCTCCGATAAAAACATCAAAATTAGAGCCAAAACAATAACACATCTAACAAGCTTTTTCAAATTATTGCCTCCAAATAATATAGCTGAAGAACTTTTCAAGTGAGTTTGGGTAAGCCCGTTACTCCATATATAATTCTGATAAACTTGAATCTATTAGTGGAGGAGTTTCTTGTTTGAGACGAGACCAAAATGAGTTTTTATTACGACAACTGCCAGTATGCACAAATTCTACAGTCATAAACCCATTTATTATTCTTACTACAATTTCATGACATTTACACCCGGATGTATCAATTGAAACTGGCTTCAGATCAACATCTGCAAACATAACTAATGAC
>JACQRL010000348.1 GCA_016206485.1 Planctomycetota bacterium
ACTTTTAAGTGAATATTTTTTGTATTTTTCCGTGTTTCTGCGGGAATTCTGTGTTTCCGTGGAAATATTTGTTAAACTTCTCCTTTATAATTTTTGCAGTTTTGCCGATAATTTAAGTAAAAGACGGGGGGATCATGAATGCGTTAATTTTCTTCTTACTGTTCCAGCAACAACCATCAGAGCAGGTTTCAAAGGAAAGAAGTTTCCTTGTTAAGTTCTCTTTAGAAAAACCTGAATCAATTAAATCCAAAGTCTTGTGGATAACAAGAGACCTTGGCCAGACCTGGCAGTCTGACGGGGCATACTTAAAGAACCTTAAATATGTTATGCAGGATAAGCATGTCTATGTATATCTCGAAGTCATAGAAGATGGAAAATATGGATTCTATCTGCAGCTTGAAGATGAAGCAGGAAATAAAAGTCCTGATCCGACTGTAGAAACAATTCCGCAGATATACATTACTGTAGATACAGTAAGCCCTGTTATCAAACTTAAGAGGAAAGAAAAATATGTTTCTAATACTCTTACTGCGGAGATTTCATTTGTGTATCAGGAAACTACTGAAATAAAAGAGAGACTTTTGTGGTGGTCAAGAGATGGAAGAGACTGGAATAGATCAACAGATACTTCAGAGGTTAAGGTCAACTGGATTCCTCAGGGAAATGAAATGACAGCAAATATACTGGTTGAGTCTGAGGGCAAATACTGGTTCTCAATTCAGCTGGTTGACATCGCAGGGAATAGAACGCCTGCACCTACGAATCAGCTCGCAGAATGGATTGAAATTGAATTCTCTCCATTTTCACCGCAAATAGTTATACCTATAAAATATGACACCTTAACTGTGCCTAATATATACGTGATCAAGTGGTACTCTCCGGTAACACTTCCTCTTAAGGAAAAAGCAACTAGTCTTTATTTCAGAAAAAAACTGGGTGAATGGGTAAAGATTGGAGAGAATCTTGAAAACAGCGGTATATATTTGTGGTCGCCTCCGCTCGAAGATACTCTCGTTTCGCTTAAAATGGAAGTTATGGATACAAAGGGCAATCTGATAAGCTCTCCGGTTGTGAGCGATATCAGACTTCGTCACGAAAAAGAAGGAAATGTGAAAAGAGCAGTTGATTTGTATAAAGTTGCAAGACTTTATATGGCGCAGAAAGATTATGACAAGGCTCTCACAAATTATTATCTGATACTGGATGAATGGAGCTCATATCCGCTTGCACTTAATGACATAGCTAATATCTACTATGAAAAAGGGGAAAAGGAAAAATCGCTTGAATTTTTCTATAGAGCTGTGAGTTCAGACAAGGCGAATCCGAAATATTATCTGAACGTTGCAATATGTCTTTTCGATTTGATGCTATATGATAATGTTCTTGATTCTCTTCAAAATGCGGTCGCTCTTGAAACCAGCTCAGACCCATCAATCCCGACAAAAGCAGCAGTCATGTTAATTAAATTAAATGAGAAGGTGGCTTCAAAAGAATCGAAAGAAAAGCTCAAGCAGATCATAAGCGATATTTTAAAGAGAAAGATAATAGGCAAAGAGCTGCTCAAACAGCTCACCGAGCTTGGTAAAATGGAAATTCAGCCCGACACATCTAAAGAAAACCCTGTTGATAAAACAGCAGAAACTCCCGCTGATACGAACATGAAAGAGCCGCTTGTTGAAATCAAAAAAGCAGAAGAAGCCAATAAAGAGAATGAGGAAAAGAAATAGCTCGACTACTCAGTGTTTCTGAGGTTTTTTCTGTGTCTCTGTTAAGAATAATTACGAAGCGTCACGTAGCTGGCTGTTCCAACATTTTTCTATATAGGCTGCTGCAGCATCTCGATTGTTAGTTACTAATATCGGTTTGAAAAAAGTAAGAGATATTTTGCCGAACGAAGGTAGTAATTGTCCTTTCTTCCAGCATTTATTTGCGCCCTGAATCAGAACTGGAACGATTGGTTTCCCGGTTTTTTCAGCAACGATCAGAAACCCCAGCTTAATTTTTCCTATTTTCCCGGTCGCAGATCTTGTTCCTTCCGGAAACATCAGCAGTATTTCCCCTTTGTTAATGATATCGATGGCTTGCCTGACTGCCCCTACATCCGCCTCCCCTCGTTTTATGTAAATGAGTTTAAATGGGAAAGTTATCATCCAAAAAAATATGCCTTTAAGAGTTGTGCGCAAAATGTAGTATGGCCTTTTTTTTATGACATCTGTGATAAGAATAGGATCAAGAAAACTTTGATGGTTGCTTACGATTAGATAATTTGTTTTTGGAATATTATTTGAACCGAATATCCTGATACGCCATATGATACATGATGCCATCCAGACAGCTGCGCAGTCGAAGTAAAATATTAAATCAAACAATGGCGAGAGGAGCTTTCCCATTTTAATAGATTATTACATTTTTCTTTTACTATATTTTAAAAATGCTTCTATGTATTCGTCGATTTCGCCATCGAGTACCGCCTGGATATTCGATACTTCTAAATTTGTCCTATGGTCCTTAACAAGCTGGTATGGATGGAGCGTGTATGATCTGATCTGCGCTCCGAATGTTATGTCACTTTTTGTTCCCTGGATCTTCTGAATCTCTGATTTGTTTTGCTGTTCATAATATTTGTAGAGTTTTGAGCTCAATATTTTCATTGCAACTTTTCTGTTTAGAATTTGCGACCTTTCATTCTGGCATTCTACCTGGATATTAGTCGGTGTGTGTATAATTCTTACTGCAGACTCGGTTTTATTAACATGCTGCCCTCCTGCCCCGCCCGATTTAAATGTTTCAATTCGAAGATCGCTTGTGTTAATATTGACCTGTATTTCATCCATTTCCGGCATAACTTCACAGGAAACAAACGATGTTTGTCTTTTATTGTTTGCATTAAAAGGTGAAATCCGGACAAGTCGGTGGACACCGACTTCCGCCTTGAGCTGCCCATATACGTAATTTCCTGTTACGTATATGGTGACACTTTTAATCCCGGCTTCCTCGTCTTTCAGCATCGAGGTCACCTGGTAGTTAAATCCCTTTTTGTCAAACCATCTGCAGTACATTCTGAATAACATAGAAGCAAAGTCGCACGCATCTGTGCCGCCTGCTCCTGACTGGATTGAAAAGAATGCGTTTTTGTTGTCGAATTTGTCGTCCAGAAGTGTCTTAAATTCCAGATCTTTAATCTGGTTTCCAAGTTCATGAAGCTTTTTGTCTATCTCTTTGAACAAAGGATCATTTTCTGAGATTATTTCATACACCTCTTTGAGATATTTTGCTTCTTCACCTGCTTTGTTGATAGAGTTTATAATATCTTCTAGCGATTTGATTTCCTGAAGCACATCTTTGAAGTTTGGCGTTGACCAGAAATCTGGCGCGGAAGAAATGTTCTTTAATTCAGATAATCTTTTTTGTTTTGAGCAGATGTCAAAGACAATCCATGAGATCTTTGATGCGTTTACCGTAAAGGTTTAATAACTCGCTTATATTGTATTCCATACTTCATATTAAATCTAATCTGAACCACTAAATCAAGGGAATAATTTCATTTTAGATTTTGAATTTTAGATTTCTAAATGATATCTGAACAGGCGGAGCCATTAAAAAAGCAATTTGTGTTCAATATCTTTAAGTAGAGGCTGCATGGCATCTTTGTCAGAAACTATCGGGTCTGAAATCGGCCATTTTATATTAATATCCGGATCGTTCCAGCGAAGTCCCATGTCTTGGGCTGAAGAATATTCCTCGGTTGTTTTATAGAATACATCTGCTTCATCGCTGAGTGTTACAAAGCCATGCGCAAATCCTGGAGGTACATATAGCGCTTTCTGGTCATCTCCGATAAGTTCAACCGCAACATACTTTTTATAGGTAGGAGATTTTTTTCTTATATCAACTGCTACATCCAGAATCTTGCCAGTTATACATCTGACAAGCTTTCCCTGTGCCTTTGGCGCTATCTGAAAATGCAGACCTCTCAGGACTCCTTTTACAGACTTGGAATGATTGTCCTGGACAAAATGGAAGTTAAAACCATATTTTTCAAAGTCTGATTTTTTGTAGCTTTCCAGAAAAAATCCTCTTTTGTCTTTATATATTGTCGGTTCGATTAAAATAACATCATGGATCTCTAATCTTTTAAATCCGATAAATGGCATAAATTCTCCTTGATAAAACTCTAGACAGAGTGGAGCATCTCGTGTCTTAGTGTCTCCATCTTTCCTCTCAGAGTATAATCAATAAAATTATCCCTGTATTTTAGACTCACTCCGCCTAATGTACCTTTATCTTCAATGACTTTCAGGATAATATCTTTGTTAAATATTGTTTTCATAAAGCTCTTGATATTTTCTATAAACGATGGGTCAGGTTTGTAAAAGCTTCTGAGGTCGATCTTTATAAGATTTTTGTCTTTTTCCATCAGTTCTTCATAATGCTCTACTATGTGGGTTATAAATTCGATTCTGCCGTTTAGAATAAGCAATTTTATGAAATGCAGCGAAATAGGGGATATAAATTTCCCTATTGCGCCTGTTACAGCCTCAATCTTGTTTGATTTTGATATCGATGGAGCTTTTAGAAACAGTATAAAACTTTTGCGTGAGAAAATTTCACGTGCTGATCTTAGTTCTTCCAGGATTTGTGACTGGATTTCCAGCTCTTTTGCGACAACATAAATACTTTTTGCATATCGTTTTGCTACAGTTATTGAGCTCATCTGAGCAGAGATTCCTTCAGCTCCTTATTGCTTTTCAGCTCGTTTTCAAATTTTATGAGTATTCTTTTCTGTATCTGCTCATCCATAATATCCGGAAGGATTTTATTTATTGCTGTTATTAGTAAATTAGACATATCGGTTTTGAGCTCCTGCTTTAATTTGTCGCGTTCAATCCCGATAATTGCCCTCACTTTTGCCAGTTCCTGCTCAGCTTCCTTTCTTGCCTGTTCAAGTATCTGTTCTTTCTTTGATATTCCTTCTTTTACTGCAACCTGCATTTTTTCGAGTGCTTCTTTTTCTATCTCTCTGATTTTTTGCTCGTATTGTTTTACGAGGTTTTCTACATGTATTCCTTTTTCTTCGATTTCTGCAAACTTACTTGTGATAAGATTCTGTCTGTCATCAAGAACTTTCCCGATTTTTTTGAACAGAAGGTGGTACAACACAACTGCAAATACTGTGAAGGCAGCTATTATTACTAACGTAACCTTGAGATTAATTCCCAGAAGGTCGAATAAATCCATTTAACTGTTATCCGTTACGTAAATATTCGCTATGGAAGTTTTCCTATAAGCATGAAGCATATGACAAGCGTATAAATAACGAGTGTTTCAATAAGCGCTAGTCCTATGATCATTGCGAGGAATATTCTGCCTCCGGCTTCAGGCTGTCTTGCTATCGCTTCGACGGAAGCGGATATTGCCTTTGATTGTCCGAGCGCTCCAAACATTGCTGCAAAAGCGAGGGCAAATCCGATTGTCAGTGTTGTTATGTAAAAATTCGGACTGTCTGAAGTCTTTGCACTTCCTTCAGTGTGCCCCTGAATCGCAACTGCGCTCGACTGATTTTGATCTGTAGTGGCAGATGAAAATACCACGTTTGAAAGTACCAGGAAAGAAACTGCTGTAATCAACATTATTGACAATGTTTTCATTTTAACCTCCTAAGAAAAGTCCCTGAAATAGTAGCGCCGCATTGACCGTTATCAAGCAATATTTAATCGTTGAACGTGGACCCTAGAAGAAAAGTCTTTGGTTTTCTACGATCTAAGATCTACACTCTACGTTCTACGATTAATGTTCTTCGTGATGTGTAAGCACAGAGATATAAATTGCTGTCAGCGCTACAAATATAAAAGCCTGTAAGATGCTGGTGAACACTGCGAAAAATAACATAGGGAGATGTACCGGGACTATTCCGCCGAGCTCAAGTAGTTTTTCAATTATTGTGTCTTCTCCGGATATATTGCCATATAAGCGCAGAGAAAGTGAAAATGGTTTTACAAACTCACCGATGAGTTCCAAAATGAATAAAATCGGGGCCAAAAATATTACAGGGCCTGCAAAATGTTTCAGATAGCCAAGGATCCCATTAGCTCTAATACCGCTATACTGAACATACAGGAAAGTGCATAAACCAATCGCAAATGTAACGCTTAAAACCATTGTCGGCGATCTGAATAGAGGGATCAGTCCAAGTAGATTCATAGTAATTATTGAAATGAATAGCGTGCCGAGGTAAGGAACATATTTATTGTTTCCCTCGCCCATAAGCATCGCTACAAGTTTTCGGCATCCGTCTACTACTATTTCTAGAAGCATCTGACGTTTCGAGGGCTTGCTTGAAATATTTCTTGTGAGCAGAAGCACGATTCCGGTTATTGTTAACATGAGAAAGATGACAAAACACATGGCTTCAAACTGATAAAGGCCCAGATGAGGCCTCATTTTATCAAACTTTGTGAACCCAAAAAAATCATCAATAAATGATCCCTTGACCGCATGTTCATAAACCCCTGTCAGCCACGTAGTAATCAGAGGAGCTTCTTCACTGCTCGACATAAAATAGGGAAAAGTCATATTGAGCTTAGATATTAGTTCCAGATTTGATGTAGTAAAGGGAATTAGCGTTCATGGGGTTTGTAGGGTTAAAAGAATTTGAAAATTCGAGCTACTACCATAAATTTTTGACTTATAAAGGTTTTCATTTATGATTTATGCCCAATGAATTTCATTTTATTACTTTCGCTGTTCCTGTCTCAGGATAATGCGGAGACCAGGAGAAAAGATCTAATTGAATCAGAAATCAAAACTGCTATTGAAAGGCTTAAGACGGATGATGATATAAACTCCGCTTATATAGTTCTTACAGAGCTGAAAGACTATTCAATACCACATTTAATAAACTTATTCAGGGAATCCAAGCCGGCTGAACCTAAGGATGATACTGCCAGATTGGTTCAAACTAGGATATTGATATGTTCTATTTTTACCGAAATAGGCAGAACTGATGATGCTGTAGTTGATGTTTTGCTTGCAGCGACAAATGATTTTGCCGGAAGTTTTGAAAATACCGTAGCAGCATCTGCCGTCAGGACGCTTGGCGAAATCGGTCTTCCGCATGCAGGAAGGATTATAACAGTGCTTATTAAACTCCTTGACAGCGAGAAGGCAAATTCAGATAAGACTTTGAAAACCGAGATCATCAAGGCGTTTGGAAATCTCCGTGCAGTTGAGGCAGAAGACAAGCTGCTTGGTTTTCTTCAGACTGCGATAAAATCCAAGGAAAAGACCGGAGATGATAGATTATCTCACGCAGTTGCAGCGGTTATAATAAATGCCCTTGAAAAGATAAACTCAAGAAAAGCCGTGGAAGAGCTTATAAAAAAAGAATATATTGAAGAAGCAGAGTTGAAGGATCCTTTCTCAGAGTATCAGCCAATCAGCTTCTTTGCCGCAAGGGCTATATCTAAGCTTGCGGGCAAGGACTTCGGAGATTTTCAGGGATCTACAGCTGATGTGGAAAAATCAGTAAAGAAGTGCCAGGAATGGGCAAAGAGTGAAAGAGAAAAAAAGGAGCTCGAAGAGAGAAGAAAAGATGTCGCTGAGAAAAAATCCAAAACATCTGACGCAATAAAAACTGTGGTTGCAGCCATTGAATCTTACAGATCGAAAAATGGGAAACTTCCGGAAAAGCTGGAGGATCTAAAGTCAGTAAGCGACAATATTGTGACGAAGGATGCATGGGGAAAAGATCTTACATACAGAACACCCGGCACTGGATCAGATTTTGATCTGCTGAGTTTTGGCGATGACAACAAAGAGGGCGGCTCTGATCTCGAAGAGGATGTATGGAATCATGATAAGTGGGTAGCTGTTAAAATATCCAAAACCAAAGAAACCCTCACTGTATTTAAAAATGCGATTGAAGAATTCAAAAAGGATTGCGGAAGATATCCGAAAGTACTCGAGGAACTGACGACAAAACCTCAGGATGTACAGAGCTGGAAAGAAGGAGGCTATATTTCCGATAAAGCCCTTCACAACTTTCAGGATGCGTTCGGAAGGGTTGTTGTATACAAGACCGGAGGAGACCCTGCCAAGCCGTATGACCTTGTGAGTCTTGGTAATGATGGGAAAGAGGGCGGAACCTCAGATGCTGATAAGGATATCACTCTTGCTGATTTGAAGTAGTTTCATTACGGTTCAAAGTTCGTTGTTTTAAGAATTCCTAACAAAATAATAGAGTAAACGAAGAGTCGATCTAAAAAGGAAGGCCAACCTGCAACTCGTAATGTGAAATCCGTTTATGCGCCTACATAATTCTCATTCTGCCAGTGTTCTAAAGGATTTTAGGTTATTGTTGCTTAATCTTTTGTATGAAACTGGCAAAATCTCAATATCTGTTCTTTTTCGCTAGTTATCTGGTTATTACCTCTGTTTTTGGGTTAAGTTTATTCGCTACTGATAGGACACTTCCTGGTAATCCTCCAGGTAATGAACCTTCAACTATTCCGTCAGGACCCCCGGTTCCAGTTCCAGATCCAATACCAATACGTGAGTGGAGCAACCCTCGTTCTGAACCAAACTTGCATCTAAATAATACATTTGGAGATGGTAGGATTTCAAATTTCATATATCTGGGTAATGGAGAGGTTGTGGGTGGGTTTACAGGTACAAGCGGACAACAAAGGGGAGTATTTCTTACAAAAATTGATATGGATGACAGCAGTGTCCTGCCAGCTACCGGTCCTGTCAGAATAATTAGTAGTACAAATACAAGCTGGACACCTTCAAATGTGCAACTCAACTATGATGGACGATACATACATTGTTTTTGCCGCGTCGCAACCGCGAGCGAAACATCCATATATTATAACCGGGTAGATATCGGTTTGAGCAACCGGTTAACTCAGGACGGTAGTGAGTTTGTTAACGGCAATAATATTTCGGAGTTTGTTTTGTCGTCTATTACAAATTGGAGCACTGGAGATCTGGAGATCGTAGTTGGTTATATTGATAATAATGAGATTAAAGCGAAACGGCTAAGCGGAGGTAATCCTGTATCTATAAGTAATTCTCCGGAAAGTAAACAAAGACTGCAGGCTGTTTCAAAACAGATTACTCTCAACGGTGTTTTAATGGAAGTAATTGTATTTGCGTGGGAAACACCTTCTTCAATTTACTATAGCGTGAGAAATAGCAATCCAAATTTATCGAGCCTGTGGACTTCGACTGAATTTGAAGTTTTCAGAGGAACGACTGGCGGGAGCGAATATTCGATGCTTTCAGTCCAAACTAGCAACAGCATTCTTTTTTTCTATAGAAAATTTGTTTCTGGCAAGTATCGATTAACTAGAAACGAGGCTGAGTTTCAAATCGATAGACCTAGATTTGTCGAGAGAGATGATATTCTTCTTGCACCATATCCTGCGATTTTGTCTGATATTTCTTGTAAAGTGCTTGATGGTGATAATAGTGGGACCAGAAGTAGTATTTTGGTTGCATTTGCTGCTGGAGAGGATGTAAATAGAACAAAAGTCATTATGATTAAAATTTCAGCAAATGTCGAAAGAATACAAGAATTTCTTGTAGAAGTCGATGAAGCAGATACGCACAGACAGACAGCACCTGTGATGACTTTGATTAATGGGGAAACACAGATAGCAGTTGCATGGAATCGCGAACAAAGTACCGGAGCTGACATCTATTTTGGAAAGTTTAACGTGGATGGAAGAAAATCCTGGCCACCTGTTGCTCTTTGCAATGTTGCCGGTAATCAGGTAAAGCATCAGCTTGTAACTGGAGATGTAACGTCGCAAGGTAGAGAAATTAGTAATATAATTGTCGCATATGAACAGGAGGGTACTCAGACTTCCATATTTGCTCAGCAAATTACGAAAGAAAGCGGCTCCCTGATCAAACCAAAAACACCCGATCTTTCGAACAGCGTGACCATATCTAGAGGGTCAAGTAATTTTAATGTGCTGGCAACATGGAGCCCTTCAGGGATAGCGACTTCACATAAACTGCATTTTAGCTTAGATAGAAACAGCAGTGTCGTAATACAACAATTTAATGGTCAGGCAAGCAGCAGCAGTCCCGGGTTTTTTATTCCATTCTCCTATGCAGGACGACAGGGATATATCAAAGTAGAGAGAGAGGCTGAAATGAATGGACAAAGAGCGTCTGAGTATTCCGGTTGGAGAGAAGTTTCTCTTCCGACTTTAACACCGGGATCTGCTCCAAATCCTTCTCCATCTCCATCTCCATCTCCATCCGGAGGACAACCCGCTCCCGGATCTGGAAGCAATTCTCCTTCACCGTTACCAAATGGCCCGGTATGGATACCAAATGAACCGAATGTCCCAGGCATCCCAAACAGCAATCCATCTGATGGACATAAGAGCAGGGCAAAACCTGCGTGCTATGTTGCAACAGCAAGTAATAACGGTTTCATTAATCAGGGCGTTAGATCAATGATTCAAATTCGAGATTACATTAATATGAACAACACTTTGGGGGTTATCAGCATGCTATCCTACTCAAAAGCGTCTCCTTCACTTGCGGCTCGTTCCAGAGCGCTGATTTTCGATGTGACAAGCGTGTTGCTAAAAATGCATTACCTGCTTGCGCTGCTTGCTGTCATATCGGTTGTTAGATATATAAAACGTTAACAACTGCGGATTATTAACAGTTATTTGTAACCGCCCGCCCGAAAAAGTTATTTCGAAAACAATATTAAATCTTGTAGAATCTAATCTATTGTATGGATGCAGCTGTTTTAAAAGAAAGACTTAAGTCATACGCACATTTAAGAAGTTCGTTATTGATAAAACAGTCTGAACAGACATTTATTCTAAAAGAGGGAAACAGATTCAGTACGAATCCTGAAGGGGTGTACCTAAAATTCCAAATTACAATAGCAGACAGTGAAACTGTAGCTGTAAGAAGAAATTCAGATTTATTTGATAAAATATTTGGTCCTCTAATGACAGAATCTTTACAGGATATTATTGAATATCGAAGGAGTCGCCTCGAGTCATTCTTAAATGGATCAGGTGATGTTATAAAAAGCTTCGATATGGGATACTCTGGCGCAATAGATCTGCCATTTCAAATGTTTAAAAGGAGCATTCTGGCAGGATTGCTAAATTTTTTCACGCTGCTTATTTTATTCTCATTTTGTTTTCTTCCCATATTTTCTCAGTTGAAGGAAAATTTGACAGCAAAAGCTCATATTATTACTGAGCTTGGATCTCTGCCTCTCCCTTCGCAAGGGGAACTTAATTCGCTTGGATTTGCAGGACTTTTTAAGAGCTCAATTTATTTCTCCTTCCTTTTTGCGTTAACTATGTCAGTACTTTTCACATTATCAGCGCTTGTGTCGAAACTGTTTTCAGGTTTATCGGCTGTGAATATTTTTATAGTATTATTTTGCACCATTTTTTTCTTTATTTCGCTCCATAGGTTCGGCAAATTGTCCTCACTTGCGGTTTCACTGCTTGGTCCGATATTATCAGTAAAAATCCAGCAGTTCATCTGGCTTCGGGGAAAGATTTATCAGAATCAGTGTGGAAAACTGATAAAAATCATTTCTTTAATAACTGTTTTGATTATTGCGCTGCTTCCTATAGCGTTTAAGGGATTGTCAAAACGTCATAAGGATCTTGATCTTGTGTACAGGATGTTGGAGTTTCGTGATGATGTCGGATTGAGCGGCAGATTTTTATCTCCATTTGCTGAGTTCTACTATAAATACACATTATATAGTGCAGAGTTTAAAAAATTATTGTATTCAACAGATGAACAGGCAGCGCTGAGTTCACAGGTATCAGTATTGGTCTATACTCAAAAAGAATGGGTTGTGAAGAATTTATCGGATCAGTGGAATTTTTATGTGAAAAGGGCGAACAGCGCGGAGCAATTCCAACAATTGATTAAAAATCGTGGATTTGATTTAATTATTGCGGATAGTGAAAATGCTGCAGATGGTGTCGACAAAAAAAGGCTCATAGTACTGAATAATATTGAAGATATTCAGACATTGAGAAAAAAACTTGAATCTGCTTCGATGCTCAATTACAAGAGTGCAAATTTGGGTGAGCTTGATTTTATTTCCAGGATATTTGCCATAATTTTTGCCGCATTCGGTGTTATTGTTATTCCATTTGCGCTGATTCTGTTTATCGCAGAGTGGATTCTGAGCAGGATTAAACAAAATGCTATCTCAATTGCTTTCGTTTTTATCATTCTTGTAGTTGTGCTGGCAGGTATTGTCATGTTATTTGGGGATCGTAATACAACTATGACAGGTTCGGTTGATGAACTTGCTGCAAAGTCGCTCAATAGTGGTTCGCAATACAAATATATTATGGAGATAGAAAAAAGACTGAGAGGCGGAGAAGAATTAGAAAATCTATCTGTTGTTGATCAATGGCTTAAGTCTGAGGATGTCAGAACACTTTACTGGACGTGCGCAATTATTTCTCATTCTAAGCTTGCTGATAAGCTGCCGGATTTGGTGATGCTTCTTGAATCTGATTCAGTTATAGTCAGGTATCAGGCGGCAAGAATAATCTCTGAACTGGCTGATAAAAATTTGAGTCAGGATTTTCAGAAGTACTTGAAGGAACGCTTAAAGGTGGCAATTTTATCAGATTGCTGGTATGTGGGCGAGTGCGCATACATAGGATATAGTGCTCTTACAAGTAAATGATTTCCCTGAATTTTACAATTTAAATTTTAAAATTTAAATTTGTACGGAGAGGTTGGTGAGTGGTTTAAACCGGCGGTCTCGAAAACCGTTTCTCGACGAAAGTCGGGTCGGGGGTTCGAATCCCCCCCTCTCCATTCAATTGGGTATATTCCGGGCACATCCTTTACAGTTTATTCCGATGACATAGTTTACACTTTTTTTAGGCATATAAGATCTATTAAAAGGAGGATTATATGCCATGGAAGGAGTGTTCAGTAATGGATGAAAGAATGAAATTTATTGGAAGATTGTTGTCTGGGGAACAAATGGCGCCGATCTGTAGAGAGTTTGGAATATCCCGTGTAACAGGGTATAAAATCTGGAAGCGCTATGGACAATATGGATCAAAGGGAATATATGACAGGAGCAGAACCCCGCACAAACATCCTAATCAAACACCATTTGAGGTTGAAAATCTTATTGTTCGATTGAAGAAAGAAAAACCCAACTGGGGCGCCCCAAAAATAAGAGAAATCATAAACAAAAAATATTCATTAATAAAGCTTCCTGCAACAAGTACGATCCATAGTATTTTAGATCGACACGAGCTTGTAAAGAGAAGGAAAAGAAGGAATAGGTTTCATGCTACTGCCAGCTATCTTTCCTCACCCAAACAACCAAATGAGCTCTGGTGCACTGACTTCAAAGGCCAGTTTAGGATGCAAAATAAAGAATATTGCTACCCTCTTACCCTATCTGATTTTGTAAGTCGTTATGTTTTTACATGTGAAGCCTTAAGCAGTACAGCAGAAAGCCCTTGTTTTACCGTTTTTGAACAGGCTTTTGAAGAATATGGCCTTCCTTATGCTATCAGAAGTGATAATGGAATTCCTTTCGCTTGCGGTAATTCCTTGTGGAATTTAACTAAACTTTCAGTCTGGTGGATTAGATTGGGGATTAAATTAGAGAGAATTGAACCGGGAAATCCTCAACAAAATGGCAGACATGAACGAATGCATCGCACCTTAAAACTAGAAGCAACAAGGCCTCCTCGTGCAAATCTTCTACAGCAACAAGAGACCTTTGACCAGTTTAAACAGCAATTTAATTTTGAAAGACCTCACCAAGCCTTAGACATGAAATGTCCTGCTGATGTTCACCAAAGATCATCTGTAGCTTACCGTGGATTGCCTGATATCACTTATCCTGATTATGATAAATCTCTTCTCATATCAAATTGTGGAAGGCTTTGCTTCAAAAAACTAAAAATATATATCAGCAGTGCTTTATCTAATCAGCCAGTGGGCCTTAAAGAAATAGATTATGGGATTTGGCAGTTAGATTTCATGGGTTATACCCTAGGATATTTTGATGAAGAAAGTGAACAATTCTCTCCTAATGATGACCCCTTTGGATTAAGATTAGACATAAGGATATAAAACAATGTATAAAAGTGTAAACCATGTGCCCGGTATAAAGTGTAAACTATGTACCAGGAAGTACACAACGTACATTGTACACTGCGGCAATGTTAAGTGAACATTGTATCAATGAACTAAATGAACTGGATTTCAGAGCAGTTCTTAGAACACTGTAATCACTTAACTAACGATACTATTAACCAATTATGTCCTTACAAAAGCATTAGACGATTTTTCGCTCTTAATAGAGGTTTCTTCACCATGTCCCGTGTAAACAATCGTATTTTCAGGGAGATTATAAAGTCGCTTTTTGATAGAAAGTTCTATTGTTTCATATGAACCGCCCCAAAGGTCGGTTCTGCCAATACTGCCATAAAATAAAGTATCTCCAGTAAACACAATATCTTTGTTATCAAGTTTGGTCTTGATTGAAATTGATCCAGGGGTGTGTCCCGGAGTTTCAAATATCTCAAGTTTATTACCGGAAAATTCAATATTGATGTCTTTATCGATCAATAAATCTGGATTGGGAGCTGTTTCTGAGTTGAATCCAAACATCTGTCCCTGCATTGAGATATTTTCATATAGCCAGAGATCGTTTTTGTGCAGAATAATCTCAGGATTAAATTCAGATTTGATTTTTTTGACCCCATAAATATGGTCAATATGACCATGTGTTAAGATGACTTTTTGCAGGTTAATTTTGTTTTGGTTGACATAATTTATCACTTTTTCGATTTCAAAAGAAGCATCTATCAAAACAGCATTATTCGTATTTTGATCGATAAGCAGAAATAGATTATTCACAAATGGGCCAAGGATAAATTGCTTTAACTTCATAATACAGTATGTTTTAGAGATGCTTAGTGTATTGTGGCCT
>JACQRL010000354.1 GCA_016206485.1 Planctomycetota bacterium
AAGACAACATTAAAAGTTTCATTTATACTATCATCGCTTTCTGATATCGTTATCTTGTATTCACCTGGACTTTCAGGAGTATACTCATTTTTAAAGACTCCTTCTTTTTCCTTTGCTAAAATAATATCGCGCTTACCTGAACTTGGCGTCGTTAAATCTATATTTAACTGATCCTTAGATAGCGGAAGATAATTCTCATCATATGCCTTTACTTCTATGGTTACTTTCTCACCAAGTTTATACTCCTTTATAGGATTATCGAGCAAGATATAGAATCTTTTCGATCCTTTAAGCTTACCCTCTCGGCACCACTGCAGCATTTGTCTCCAAAATACATAATAGAAAGGATTGTCACCCTTGAAGTACCTTAGGGAATACCAGAAATCATCGCTTGCTACATACACCGATCTTCCTCTTCCGTAATGCTGCCACACCAGTACAGGAAGTTCAGAATCAATCCCTTCTCCTTTGACATTTAGCAGGGTCGTAGAGGCGGGTTTTGTGTTTTTTACTTTTTTTACCCATCGCACAGGTCGTATACCATAAAAATTATTAGGTTCTTCCCAAGTTCTTTTATTTTCCTGGTCATCAGCTTTAACTCTGAGCACAGCGGATTTATTGCCGCCGGAAGTCAGCGCGAACTCAAAATCATCATTATTTACTGACTGCTGTTCATAAGAAGTAAGCGGAACAACAGGGAGAATATTTTCAATCTGCGTGTTCGAAAAAGTTTCCGGGTTGCCTCTCGATCCTGCTATAAATATTATTCCTCCCCCAAATTCATCGACGTACCTGACAAAATCTGATATCGCTTTTGCCGGATCTGTTATGGTAAGATCATTTAAATTCATATCCCCAAAGATTATTACATCGTATTCCAGATATTCATCGAGGGTTTCCGGAAATCTTTCCAGCGGTCTGAAAAATCTTTCATATTTCTTTATCTTATTCTCATCAAATATTGCGGGATTCGAATATTCCTGCGGGAAATCATAATCCGCATCCAAAAGCAATGAATGAAACAACACAGTTTTATCTCTCTGAAGCGCCGCCTTTAAATAAAGGAATTCCAATCTTGGTCTGTAATCTACAAGGAGTACCTTGATCGTATTATCCAGTATCTTTATTTTCTTAACAGAGTAGTTATTTACATATGAAAGCTCACCTTTCTTTTTTTCAAGTTTGAATATAATGTGATAAGTGCCTTCTTCATCAAAGCTGATCGTGACAGCTTTATTCAGGTGAAATTTGAGTTCATTAATACTCAGATCAATTTTTGTGACATGATCTGCAGCAGAAATTGTCTTTTCCAGATCATCAGGATTGAGGCTTAAAACCTCCGATTCATCCCTTGTTTTTGTCTTAAACACCGTCAGGGCGACGTTACCACTTTCATATCCCTCTGAAAAAAGTCTTGTATTGGCAATGACCTCATCTCCTGAATAGCTGTATTCAGGAATTTTTATTTCCTCTATTGCCAGATCGTAGACAGGCCTTTCAATGCCCGGGATCACGCCCAGCACCTGAAGCTGCTTATTTTCAAGGATAACATTGAGCGGATCTCTGCCGCTGTTATTTTGTCCGTCAGTAAAAAGAATCACGGCATTTACAAGCTCATCCTTGGATCTTTTAAGCGCGTCAAAAATTGCATCACCGATAGCAGTCTCCTGGTCTCTTGCTTCGGCCGAATTTAATTTATCGAGATCAAGATCTTTAAGACCCTTTCCAAATGTATAGGCTTTTATGTTCCATTTTTTCTGCAGATCCTCGATTGTGTCTTTAAATGTCTTGGAAAGGGCTGTTTTTATAAGATCTAACCTCGAATAATTTTTAAATTGCTCCAGCTGCAGGAGTTCTCTTAGTTTTTTGACCTGCTCATCTTCCGGATACTCATCGATCTTTTTCATCGACTCTGAAACGTCCACAAGAATAACGATCGAAGAGCGGCGTTGTTCGACAACTTCAATAGCAAGTATCGGTTCAAAAATAATAGCAAGTATCGTAAGAAATGCGCAAACTCTGAAGAGAGTTAGAAGGACTCTGGCTTTTTGAGTGCTGACAAGCCTGTTTCCGGAATAAATAAACGACGTAACAAAAAGAATTGCAGTAATTGCTATAAGAATAACCCAAGTTGGAGGAAGATTGTTCCAGTCAAGAGGGAACCCTTTTAGTAAAGGTATCTTATCATTGTCCAGTCCAAGAAGTTTCCCTAGTATCTCTTCAAAACTCATAAGCTTTTCTTTTTATCAAGATATGATGCGAACAAAAACTCCAGGACCATCAGAACGAATACAGCATAGAGAAGAGGTTTCCAAAGAATAGTAGCCTGGATCGGCTGGGCATGAGTTCCTTCTTCCTTGCCCTCTTGATGGAATCTGAATTCAGGGAATAATTGTTTCATATCTTCAATTTTTTCAAGATTACTTTCAGAATACAGCATCAGATCAAACTCAGGAATTCTTGGAGGAAGGTTTACAGAAAATTGAAGTATATTTTGGACAGGAGAACTCTTTTTTGCCACCGAGTAAAAACCTGAATTGCTTAGTCCATAATTGATACTCCTATCCTTTTCTTTTGAATCAGGCGGTTCTTCAGGAAAAAAAAGATATATATACTGATTCGAAGGTGAATTCGAAATCGGACTCACATGATATTTCGTATTCTTGAAATTAACTATATATTCCTGATCAAAAAGTTCTCTGGGCAGCACTATCTTCACTGTGTCCCCTAATTGATGGGTAAGCGTAGTAAATGGTTTTGACATTAAAACTTCGATGGTGTTATAAATAAACAGCGCATAAAGCGGATTGAAGCAGAATCTTGACCATTCGTCATCAATCGTCGTTGTGTACAAAACGATCTTACCCAATCCCTTTTCCTGAAGGACAAGTAACGGCAGCTTATTCCCGTTATAAACGACCTCCAAAAGGTTTTTTGCGCCCTTCTGCGGTTTAATTCCCTGTATTTTTTTAAATGAAATATTCGTCAGATCGATTTTTCTGTCGGAAAGAAGTCCCATCTGATCTGAAACAGTACTTATAAAACAGTCATCTTTGCAATCTATGTTCTCAGACATCTCTCCCGGCAAAATCTGGCCGAAAAATTTGTTGTAAGTGTCAGCATTGCAGTTAGATCCTACAGAAATAAATACAGACCCTCCGTTTTCGATATACTCCGAAATCGCCAGAACTTTTTTTGTAGGAATATGATTAGTATTCAGTATGAACACCATATCATACTTATGAAGATCAGATTCATTGAACTCGATAGGGGTCGATACACTGAGCGAAAAGATTGAGATCTCATCCTCACTGGTAAGAACCTCCTTCAAAAAACTTGCTTCATCATTCCATCCCGGCGCGGGCTCTCCATTAATAACAAGCATTTTAATATTTTCGTGAATCTTTACTGAAAGATATCTGTTATCATCCAGAGACAAAAAATCATTATCAAGAGAACAATGCATGCTTGCGTAGCCGCTTTGGGTGAATGTATAATCAAATGTCGCTGTATTCGCCTTCAACGGTTCAATAACAATATTCTGTGATGTGACCTTGCTGCTATTAACATAAAAGGAAATTTCTTTCGAAGCCGGCCTGTTTTTCGAAAAATTAAACACAGTCGCAGTAAACAATGATCGAGATCCTTTTAAAATGTAGTTATCCAGAGGAGTCAGCGATGTGATCGAACAATTTTCCCTGTTTTCTCCTACATCTAGAATACTGAAAGAGTTTTTCTGGTCATGACTTAGATCTTTGAGGAGCCCTCCAAGCGCCTTCGAATCAATATCTGCTGACTTCCAGTTTGACACCTGCAGATCCGTAATCAGATAAATTTTCCTCATTGTATGCGTCGACTTCTTAAGTGATTGCGACAGTTCGGTGAATGTGGCGAGGGCATCTCCTTCAAATTCGGTAGGTTGGATATTCTGGATAAGTTCTTTTGCTCCCTCCTTTCGTATGAAATCGGGGTAGGTCTTGGGATATTTATTGAATGTAATGACAGTCAATCTGTCTTCCGATTTCATATTAATCTTTGCAAGAAGCTCGCTTGATATCGTTTTAGCCTTTTCAAGGAGTGTTTGAGTCCCGTATTTGTAATTCATGCTCAGTGAATTATCTACAATGACATAATATGAAGTAGGCACACTAAAAGCTGCCCCGATCAAAGAATGCTGCAATACCGGCTTCGCCACAGCAAGGGCAAGGAGTGTCACAATTAGTATTCTCAACAACAGAAGTATCAGATTCTCGAGCCTGATTTTCTTCCTTGTTTTCTTTATGGCCTTTTTAAGAAAATTCGTCGCGGCCCATCTTATTTTGATGAAACGGCTTCGGTGAAGCAGGTGGATTATTATCGGGATAGTTGCTGCCGCGGTCAGCCACAACAATCCCCCGTTGAGAAAACTCATCTCTTTCTCTGCTCTAACCTTGATATCAAAAATTCGGTAAGCGCTGTTTCAAGCGGTTGATGAGTGGAAAAAAGCCAGTAGTCAGATCTCATGGCAAATGAGATTGTTTTTAACTCCTTCATAAACTCGTTCACGCATTCTACATAAGCTCTTCTTATGCTTGGAGGGTCACATAAACGTTTATAATTATCTTCCAATCCTTCGAACATGGTCAGATCTCTGAAATTAAAGTCCAGCTCTCTCTGATCCATCACATTTAAAATCAGCAGCTCATTCTTCTTGCCAACAAGATAGTCCAGCCCTTTTTTAACATGATCGATATCTTCAAAAAAGTCAGAGATTAAAACTACAAAAGACTTTCTTTTGAGAAGACCCGCAATCTGAGAAAACACGGAAGAAAGGTCTGTTTTTTCTTCTATTTCTGCGCCCTCCATTGTTCCTATTATGGGGGCAATCTGTCCCTGGCCTGTAAGAGACGGGACAACTTTCCTTATATCCTTGTCAAAAAGCGCAAATCCAACCGAATCATGCTGATTGAGCAAAAGATATGAAAGTGCTGAAGCCAAAAAACATGCGTATTCAAATTTTGTATACTCTGCGCTTCCGTACATCATCGACTTGGAAATATCAAGCGCGATAAATGCGTTCACATTTGTTTCAAGCTCATATTCTTTTATGTAAAGTTTGTCAGTTCTGCCGAATACCTTCCAGTCTATACGGCGTATATCATCACCCTGTGTATACTCACGATGCGATGCAAACTCGACTGAAAACCCTTTAAGATGACTTTTCTGCGACCCACTTAAGTATCCTTCAATTATTCGTTTTGCATTCAGTTCGAGTTGCGCGATTTTATTGATCAGTTCAGGATTGAGGTATTTCCTTATAACATCCTGTTGTCCTGCCATCTGTTACCTCAAATAGTCTGCTTCTTCCAGACTGATAAAACTGTTTAGACAGTTAAGACCCGTTAGACCCATAAGACTCGTCAGACTGTATCGACCATCAGACAGTGGTCAACACCTTGCTTATTATAGGGTGGGAATCCAGCGCATTTTCGCTATCCGGGATCTCTTCAAGTAGTTTCTTTATGAGCTCTTCAGATTTAATTCCTTCTGCCTCTGCCGCAAAATTCAAAATGATTCTGTGGCGAAGTATTGGAATTGCAACTTTTCTGACATCTTCAATGCTTACATGATATCTTCCACTTAATGCCGCATTTGCCTTTGCCGCAAGGATCAGGAACTGGCTCGCGCGCGGCCCTGCCCCCCACTGCACCCATTTGCTGACAAGCTCCAGCTGATCTTCTGTCTTTCTTGTCGCAAGCACAAGACAAAGACTGTATTTTAGAACATGGTCCGAAACAGGAATCTTTCTGACAACATCCTGAACAGATTTTATTTCTTCGCGTGTCATTACAGATTCTATATCAGCTTCTGAATTATTTTCTACCATCCTCATGATTTTGATTTCCTCATCAGGTTTCGGATAGCTTATCACGATTGTGAACATAAAACGGTCGAGCTGCGCTTCAGGCAACGGATATGTTCCTTCCTGCTCGATTGGATTCTGCGTTGCCAGCACAAAGAAAGGCTCATCAACCTTGTATCTTTTTCCTCCTACTGTTACCTGAAGTTCCTGCATAACTTCAAGGAGCGCTGACTGCGTCTTTGGAGGAGTCCTGTTGATCTCATCTGCAAGTATTGTATTTGCAAATATAGGCCCTTTGATAAATTCAAGATTTCTTTTGCCTGTCATCTTATCTTCATAAATGACTTCTGTTCCTGTTATATCTGCAGGCATTAAATCAGGAGTAAATTGTATCCTGCTAAATGATAATGAAAGCGATCTCGCAAGTGATTTAATTAACATCGTTTTTGCAAGACCCGGAACACCGACCAAAAGCGAATGCCCTTTACAAAAAAGTGAGATTAACAACTGATCTATTACTTCATCCTGTCCTACAATCACCCTGTGAATGCTTTCTTTCAGCTTTTTATACGCTGACTGAAGGGTTTTAAGAGATTTCTCGATCTCTGCGTTACTTACATCTGCCATAGTTACCTCCTTATATGAACAAGACTTAATTTACTTAGTTCAAATCTCACGTCTATATAAAAGACGTAGGAATCTCGCCCACCGTTAGCCCCTACATATTACATCCCATCTACCACATACAATATACTACCTGCTATCTACTACCTACTGTTTTCAGCCGATATATATAGTACCCGGCGGATGAGAAACAAAAACATAAGTTCCTTTGCAAAGTTTTTTAAAGAGCAGAAAAAGTATGCTTCTGCCTATCATGAGCTTATGGATGCAACCCAGAATGAAAGCGTGGCACTTGATGAAATCGTTGATATAGTGAACAAATATCCCGCGCTTATTTCTGCCCTCCTCAGAAGCATCAATTCTGTAGGACATTCAGTAGAATACAGGATTAAAGAAGTAAGGTCAGCAATCAGGCTGTTAGGATTCAGGCGATTATTGAATATCGCGTTCATAGTCAGGGACAACACACGAAACAAATCAAGTGAGGAGCTAATAACAGAAGATACCCAGAATATCTATATAATTGACGAACGGCCAGAACTTGTAGTCGCTAAATAATCCTGAACTCGCGACTCAATATTTATCCTATACTCTTTAGAAGCTCTTTAACAAATTATTGGTCAATCTGTAGCGAAAGCACCATACTCATCTCCAGAGCTCAACCCCTGACTTCTGATTACTGCTTACTGAGTACTTTCTTGTACATTTCTTCGTTAAATCCGACGATCAATGTTTTCCCATTTCTGATTGTAGGGGCGCGCAGATTGCCGGAAGGGCCCAATATTAGTCCAAGCAAAGTATCATTACCTGGGTTTTCTTTTTTCAAATCGATTCGCACAATCTTTTGTCCTTTCGCAACATAAAGCTGATCTGATTCACTTGCAAGCTTCAGCGCTTCTTTCGCAGGCATCTTCCGCTTCTTTGCATCAACAACGGTTGCAACTTCAATTTTGGTTTTTGCAAAAAACTTTTGCGTCTTTCCGCAGCTCGTTCAGCCGTTGCGGTGATAAAGCCAGTCTAATTTAATCACAGAAGACAGTATACAGAAGCCAGCAGTCAGGTTAAGAGAATTGTATCATAGCTGAGCTGTTATTCTTCCAGCCTGACATAGTCATACCACACGCAGTTACTTGTGACCTCGCTCATAAACGTCGAGAGGGTTCCAGTGAAATCAACCTCGTGTATGCCAGCGAAAATTCCGGTTTGTCCGCCGCTCTTGACAAAAGTACCTATCACAAAGAAATTACTTTGTCCGCCAGAGTTATTTTTACTTTTCACAATCGGAAGCCATGTTGCAGGATCTGCGGCTGATGATTTCTGATACACTACCTGTTTATTCTCACCGTTTATTCCTACACGCTTAATCTTCCAGTAATGCTGGTATCCATCTGTCCACCCGGTAGTAAACCAGCATTCCAAGGGATAAGCACTTATATCCCTGTCAAATACGTCATAGATTACCTGAGTTGACGGTGAGTTCTTGGTATTGGTAGATGGTATAAACGATGGATCTGTCCGAACAATTGGATTTGTTCCAGATACTGTGCGCACATTCGAAATTTCACTGATACTGCCGGAAGTCGCATTAAGCTCCCCAACCTTTATCAATGTCGCGCAGGTCGTATAAATCTGTATATCAAACGAATAGACTATTAGCTTCCCGTCAGGAGAGACATCTGGATCCCAGTGACTAACGCTTCTGTCTGCCTGCGGTGTTATATTGATCCCGCTGCCTGACCCATCTATCCTCTGAGCATAAATGTTTGCAATATTATTTCTTTCAGAAGACCATATCACCCATATCGGGTTGCCGTCAGCATCATTAACAAAGCTCGGATGCTGGTCTTCATAGTTATCATTTGTGATGCGAGTTTCTGATTTATCGCTTAATCTCATTACATAGATATCACTTGTAGTATCACCCGGGGCATTGGATTGCTTCCTATTATACGCAACATACTTTCCATTAGTTGATATATCAATAAGGCCATGAAAGTTGCCATCAGCAACAAGCTGTTCAAACGTTCCCCCATTTATGCTAAGGTACAATTCGGGAGAATCAGGATTGACGCCGCTTTTGTGGCAATTAGCGAGCAGAAAAGTTGTTACTGTCGTAGGAGTTGACGACCCGCCTGAAGAACCTGATGATCCGCCAGTTCCGGCAGACCCGCCTGAACCGCCCGATCCTCCTGATCCTGAACCACTCCCCTGCTGCGACTGTGTCTGAGTATTATCAGATGAAGAACTATTATGTTTACGCTTACAATCAACAGAAAAGAGATACAAAATGCTCAATATCACTATAAACCCAGACTTAAATCTTTGGGATTTCATCTATCTATCTATACAACTTTTCCCACAGTACGGCAATCAAACTAACCCATGAAATGTGATACCTCGAAACATGAAAAACAGTAGAAACCCGGTTTCTTGCTGCTCAAATCTTACAACCTAAAGCTTAAAATGATAGCTTGCCAAATTCTACTTTTCTGAGTAAAGAACCATGCTCCATCCGCACGACGTCCAAGTTACAGTAATAGTAGAACTGCATTCCCCAGATCCAAATTCAGCCGTCAATACTCCACAAACAATACTTGTGGTACTAAGATGGCATCCTTCATTTAAGCACTTGTAAATACTGCAGCAGCCACAATAGATACAGGGTAAATATTCGGTATTACTGTATGACACCCCAACAACAGAGATCTCTCCAGTTAGCGTTACAGTAACTGATCCTGAACTTATAAAGTCGGTCGAACCACTAATCCATGAACCTGAAAGAACAAATACAACCGCTAACAAAATAAGTCTTTTCATCTGCATATATTACCAGAACTCTTTTATCTATTTTGATTAGAAGCTATCTAATAAATAAAAATGTCAAGTCGTAACATGTATAGTGAATAAACGGTCTTATGGCCGTAGGATTAGATCCCAGTAACTTGCTATTACTTAAGAAGTGTTTTGCGAATCGAGTAATCTGTAGAGCCTTAGAACGAATTGGACAAAACCTTCCCAGCCGGGAAAAAAATAATCACTTTTAGAATAAATCCAGATAATCTTTATATATAAAAAGCCTGCCGTAAGTTGTTTTTTTGTCCTTTGGTTTAAGAATTCCGAGTTTTACAAACCTGCTTATCAGTTTATTTGCTCCTTCACGCGATATTCCTGTAATTTCCTGCGCTTTTCTGAGGTTTACTATCGGCAATTTATACAGGTTTTTCAGGAACATTGTTGCATTTTTGCTGGCATTCCCCAGTAATGACATGGTATTTAAATCACGTTCACGCAGATCTATTATCCTTTTAGACGTATCAATTGCTTCCTGTGCAACTTCACATACACCTCTAAGAAAAAATTCCAACCACTTTTCCACTTCTCCCTTTCTATATTTATCCAGTAAATCAAAATACAATTCTCTATGCTTTTTGAAATAGGTTGACAGGTACAATATGGGTCTGGAAAGTACGTTTTGTTCACAAAGATAAAATGTTATGAGCAGCCTGCCGGTTCTGCCATTACCATCAATAAAAGGGTGAATGGTTTCAAACTGCGCATGAAGCAACCCGGCTTTAATTAGTTGCGGTATGTCATCAGTAGTATGTACAAACTTTTCCAGCTCACTCATTGCTTGGACTACATACTCAGGCGGAGGAGGAACAAACCTGGCGTCACTGGGTTTTGTACCCATAATCCAGTTTTGAGTTTTTCTAAATTCCCCTGGGTATGCATAACTGTCGGTCCTTGCCCCTTTTAGAAGTGTTGAATGGACCTCTTTGATTAACCTAAGTGAAAATGGGAGTTCGTTTAGCCGTTTAAGACCTAAGTTCATTGCTTTTATGTAGTGCAGTATGTCATCAACATCATTAGGCAGGTCAGGAGTTCTCTCTACTTCTGCCTGCAGTGCGTGAGTAAGATTAGCCTTGGTACCTTCAATCTGGCTGGAGTATGCTGATTCTTTTTTGATATACATGAAAATGAAAAAATCGATATCTGGAAGTAATTTGCATATTCCATCCAGCTTTCCTGAAAGAAGGCTGGCATCTGCTCCCAGTTTCATAAGTCTTCTAGATTCTATATTTAAGTTCTTTGGCGGAAATGACTCTGGAATAAAGGCTTTAAATCCACCTTTTTGATGGATATTCCTTCCAATTACAGTCATATATTAGATGTCAACTTTCTATCCAATAAGTTGACATCTACTCTGGAGATGTCAACTTTTAGTTCACGTTTTTATTTGTTACAGTGTGCCAAAAAGTGTGCAAAATATGTGGAGAAAATACACATCGTGAACATCATGCGCAAAAGACTTGAATGACAAAAAACTTTGAGTAGGGTGTGGATTAAGCACGAATAAGCATTTACGGCTCTTTAATGAAAACGGCGCCTTGATGGCCTTTAGTGGCTGTTATCCCGACATAGTCGGGATGGAGGTTCGAGCCCTCCCCAAGAAGCTCTTCCAATTCGAATATCGAACTGGTAATTTCGAAATTAGAGATAAGTCGCCCACCAGCTAAGAGTAGCGATCGACCGGCGCTTGTGCCATCACCCCAGATCTCTCATGCATACCCTCACCTATGACAACGGTTCTGAAAATGTTGAACACGTATATATCAATCAGGTTCTGGGAACACAATCATACTTCTGCAACCCTTACCATAGCTGGGAAAAGGGAACCGTTGAAAACACCAATAGTATTATCAGAAGATACTTGCCTAAAAAAACAGATTTCGCTACAATTACAACTGTGCAAATAAGAACTATTGAGCGTCTTATGAATAACAGACCTCGTAAATGTTTGGGTTATAAAACCCCCTTAGAAGTCTTCTCCTCAATCGTTGCACTTACTGGTTGAATGCAGCAACTTCAATCTTTGGGATTTCATCTATCTATGCTATACAACTTTTCCAGCAACAAGGCAATCCTAATCACAGATCATGACGCATGGAACATGAATCAAAACAATCAACAATCAACAATCACTGCACATCTCAGTTTAACCTGAATCCTGACTCCTGATTCCTGAATCCTTACTTCTTATTTAAATTTCTAATGCCCTCCACAAGTGTATTTTGTCCGCTCTGCAGTATATCCTCTGGTCCATTCAGGTTCCCGAGAAGCTTTGCCGTTTTTAAGCATACTCCTCCATTTTTCATCAGTTAACCTGTCTTCAAGCGGATGTTTAAATTCGTAGTATGAAAGTACAGGTCCTGCAGCCAGGAATAAATTCCCGTCAGGTTGCAGATAACAGACAACAACAAGATTGACCTGTCCCGTGCCAACTTCCAAAACTTTATTGGAATTAACTTCGGTGAGAACATCAGCGATAAGAGTTGTTTTCATTGAACCTGAGGTTTCACCCTCAATCTCATCGTTAATTCTATAAACTGTGTCCCAGTCCTCCTTTTTTACAGCTTTCTCGCGCTTGGCATTGAGACTCTTGAGCTTCTCAGAGTTCGGAGCGACAGCAAGTTTTTTGAGAAAATCTCCAATATAAGCAATAAATTCACTTTCCTGTTCTGACAGTTTAACATTTTTCAGTTCTTTATTAGTAATCTCCAGAAGCCTAACGATAAGCCCTTCGAATTCATCAAGACGTTTCTTTGCCGCATCATCCAAAACATCCATATCAGAAAGCCCGCGGTTTGTCATTTGCGTCAGCGCATGCAGTCTTGAATAAAATTCTATTGCAGGTTCAACATAACCGGTAGCTCTAGCAGATTCACCTTTATCTTGTAATGTATACACCTGCTTTGCATAAAGTATCGTATCGTGCCTAAGTTGAGACCACGATGCAATGGCAGTATTCAATGTTTTATTTTCCCACTCCTTTGTAGTCATAAACGTCTGGTACCCATCGCTATAACCATTCAAGAGCGATTTGAGGACATAAAGCCAGGACCAGTACAAGTTTCTGTTCCAATCTCCTTCTTTAAAAGAGCTGAACTCTTGTTTCATCTTCATAAAAGCAGTTTCATATCTTGTGTCAGAACCATCACTGACTTCGCCAAAATTGTCATCTCCAAGCTCATGGATTAACTCAGAAGCCCTTTTAGATCCCAAAACTGCCATAATATCAAGTCCACGACTAAAACCTCTAATCGTGCCGAGCTCTCCCTCGACAGCGGTAAAAGGCAATCGACTTTTGTCCCCTTTGTAATATCTGACAACAGGAGTGATTAACCTGCCCATAATATATGAATCCGGAATAAATCTCTGACCCATAAGTCTAAACCCTGTAGATTTATCCAGCGCCATCACAAGCTCTTTCTCATCCTTATTTGAATTAGCCGAACCCTGTAATCCTGTACCGCTGTAGATTGCAGGCGGGCTATATTTGGCAAGCTCTACTTTTAAATTAAAACAGCTTTGATTTTCTGACAAAACTGTAAGATCGAACGCCGCGCCGCAGATTTTTTTTATCGCTGCAAGGTATTCCTGAACTCCAAGATCATCTGAAAGCCCTACATAAAAACTTGTGATCTGGTAGATTCTTTTCCAAACTTCGCCGGCAGTCTTTCCATCACTCAATTTCAAATCATTGATCGCTTTGACAAGGATGGCGGACGATAAGATTTGATGGTGCGATTCCTGGGATGAAACCAGAAACGGCTGGCCAGCCGGTCCGAACGGCTCTCCCCCTTTCAGTATAAACGTCATCCTTCCATACCACATCATTGCCTTAAAATACCTTGAAAGAATTTTTGTACGCGTATAGTGGCCTCTCGGTTTATACTGCGAGAAATCCTCACTGTATTTAAACAAAGGCCATTCCTTGTATGATACTTCAGGAGGATTCGGCCAAAAACCTTCGTGCTTTTGAATCTTTCCAAGAATGAGATCAACATCACTTTGTTTTACTGAAGCAGGAATCTTCGCATCGGGATCAAGAAGTTTTGCTCCGATTGTAAGATATGTAAGAACTTTATTCTGCGCGACAGCCAATTCCTTTTCAGGCAACTCCATTTTTGCTATGTGACTTATCAGTTCATTTGTTAGGGCCTTAATATCCTTATAGAATTCTCTCTCTTCTATATCTTTGAGTGTCTGGTCAAACTGTACGTGATATAAGTGAAGCAGACTATCGATGGTGATAAAGATAGGGACATTCATTTCTCTAAGATCTTCATATGGCTTTATTATGTCATCATTGCCTGTGGTACCCGGTATGACAAGAAAACCGTTTTTAAGCAGAAGATCTAAATCTGAAGCGTCACTTATTCCCAACGTCTGAGTGACAGTGTCAAAATTGACAATTTTATTTCTATCTAAAGGAAGTTTATACTGTGGTATAGATGGTTTTACATCAACCTTGGAAGGCTTGTAATATTTCGCGAACTGTATGGCAAGATTTTCCACATGCTTTTTTGGAGCGCTTTCCTGCGATGCAGAGCCTGACTCTCCCTGAGTTATTTCGACACTGCCATACGAATTTGAAAGCTGAACAAGCCCGGAAAGAACAACAACCGAAACTGCCTTACTGATATTCATATCAACACCTCCATTAGTGTTACAACCTATAAAAAACTCAGTCCCTTTTACTATCGCTGTACCCGCAGAAGTTGAAACTACAAACGGTATGCCTAAAGAAGGATCCACCTTAACGAACAGCTCTCCTTCTGAAAGCTCAACCTCATAATCGCCTTTTTTATTCCATTTCGCATCGCGCACGGAAAATATATCAACACCTTTTATTATATTTGAGTCTGGGTCTGCAGCGCTTTGTCCGCCATGGCCAAAAGTAATATAGATTATTACCGCAAGAAACAGCACAAAGACAGGAATGGCAGCAAATAACCTCACGTGTTTGGGACCTTCCAGATTGAAAAAGCTCTCAAGTAAAGACTGTTTACGATCTATACGATCCTGCTTTTCATGCGTTAATGCTGAAATAATCTCTCTTGATTTTTTCCCTTTGTTTAGATTTGCACTAACAACTAGTACGGCATATTTTGTCTCTATATATAAAGCATTGCAGGAGGGACATCGCTTTAAATGGGCTCTGATCTGATCAGTATCAGCAGGCGGCAGTTCATTTATCGCATACATCTCTATTAGATTTTTTATCTGATCGCAATTCATTAGTCATCTCCTCTTGAAAAACCCTGAAGCTGTTCCCTGAGATCTCGGTAGGTGCGCGACAGCTTGCTTTTGATCGTTCCTACAGGGATTCCGAGTTGATCAGAAATCTGATTACAAGTCAATCCCTCTTTGTGTTTGAGATCCAAAATCCTGACAACATCCTCAGGAAGATCTGCCAGTTTGTCCTGTATAGTATCAGCTATTATTTCCTTCTCGATCAGTTCATGATCATCACCGGCAAGAAACTGATCTTCAGACACATATTCTAATGGAACTGCTTTTCTGCTTTTTTGTTTTCGATACCAATCAGAGCATCTATTTCTTGCTATGCCCATAAGCCATCGGGGAAGAAATTCGGGATTTCTGCAGTTTTTTAACGACTTGTATCCTTCAATAAATGTTTCCTGAACGAGATCATCCGCCAGCTGAGCATCATTAACCCTGCCTACTACAAAAATATATATACTCATATAATGTCGTTTTACAACCTCATCAAAACATTCTCTTTGTCCTTCCAAACACTTCATAACAAGCTCTTTATCCGATAATAACTCCAATCTTTCGTTCCTTTCGCTGTATCCTTCTTTTTCGCGCGAGTCGCTCATATTATTAGTAGTAAGAATCTTATTTCCGGTTGCAAAAATCCGTAATCTTTTCTTTGCCTGACTTCAGACTACTGACTCCTGTATACTTTCCTCGATATGGAAATAAATGCCGGGGTTCTTTCCCTGTATTCCGCGTACTGACTACCATATACCTTTACAAGATCACGCTCCTCAAACTTCATACCGATGAAGATGTAAACGGTCATACCGGCTGAAAACAGCAGGTGTCCGACAGTCATCACAGAGACAGACCAGAAAGACAATAAAAGTCCCAGATAAATCGGATGGCGGACACACTTATAAAATCCGCGGGGGTTAAACGCGGGAGGAGCATAGCTTTTTGCCTTCAAGTACAGCCAGGCCTGCCTTAACCCTAGAAAATCAAAGTGATCAATCATGAATGTTGAAAGGAGAACAATTATCCAGCCAGCGTAAAATAGAATATAGAAGATCGAATATGGAATATGGGGGGTTGTATCCCACACAGTGATCGGAATTGGTTTCCACTGCCAGAACATAACCCCAAGAACACAGCACGCGAAAAAAAGATAAACACTTCTTTCAAGAGGTTTCGGAACGATCAAGCCCGCAAGATCCTTAAACCATTTTCTCGCCATCAGTGAATGCTGAAGCGCGAATAAAATCAGCAGAGAAATATCAATTATAATCGCGTTTTCCGGCGAAATCATAATACCGTTGTCAACAGTTCCGACAGGAAACAGATTCCCAACAAAACCAACAAGATAAATAATTGTCAAACCTGTAATAATGTAGCACAAGAATGAAAAAAACAAAATCATGAGCCTGCCAAGTCCGATCATTAACCATAGATCATGTAGAGATCCCAATTCTTGTCTATGAAAATCGGGAAATCCGTCTCAACTTCTCGTATAAACACAGACTGGCCAAATCCGTCAATCCAGCAGGTCGGCTGCCTTTAACAAATTACCGGCTGCTGTGTGAGACTGATCAGACCTGTTCGGCTTATTTAAGTTTAGACAACTCTTTTTCAACTCTATCAACAAGACTGTCTACCTGCTTGTTTTTGCCGTCGATCGCTGAAAGATGCCCCTCTTTGCTGCCCCCGATCTGTGACCTGAGCTCATTTGTTTTGCCATCGACAAGACCGTCAAACTGCTGTCTTAATGCCGCTTTCTGTTTTTCTATCTCACCGCTGAACGCGCCCTTAAGCGCATCAGCTATTACTGAATCAATCGTTGACTCTATTTTCAGATCGGGAGAGCCCATCTTTCCCGAGATTTTAATCTTTACGGTAAGTGTCTTGATATTGGAAAGAGATGCCATCAGGCTTTCTCTCAAACGTTTGCCGGCTTCAGAACTGTCCGAGTCTTTAAGCTGAGGTTCAACCGCAAGATTTTCACCATCAAGCTGGAACTCGCCATTGACGTTTTCTCCTGCAAGTTCCGCCGACCCAACCAGCTTCCCTTTTCCGCTCTTGATCAGCAAACCAAGAGAGTCAGGATTTCCGAAGGCAAGATTCTGCATTGGGAAACCTTCTGAGTTGATATTAATCGTTTCTTTTTGCTCTCTGACATAATCAAGAACAACCTTCAGCATAAATTTCAAGTCACCTTCATTGCTTTCTATAAGCATTGTAGTAGGCTTGCCATAGATAGGTGGATTCGAATTCAAACCCTCTATTGTACCGCTGAAACCTCGCGCCGGCTGAGATCCGAGCTCTCCGGATAACCCCGCTGTCAAAAGCAGGAAGGCGGGCAATTGCTCCTTATTTGGAAACTCGACGATCCTTCCATTACCTCGTTTCGGTTTAGGTGGTTTGGTTTCAGACGAGGGTACACTGCTTCTTGAAGACTTAACAAAGCCGATCACCATTTCGTATTTCTTCATGATATCAGGACCGAACAGCATCTGAGCTGCGGAGCCGGAGTCAAACTGCGGCAGCTGAAGTTTTGACTCGATTGATTTCCAGTCCTGTTCTTTCATGTTACTGACATCATCTACAAGCTTGTTCGCTGAGTCCATTTTCTGGTTCGCGAAATCTCTGGCGCTGTTAATTTCGGATTTTAAACCCTCAGTATCCTTTTTTATTGATTTTCCTGCGTCGAGCTTTTTCTTTATAGTTTTAAGTTTGTTGCCCTCATCTATTTTATTCATCTCGTCTATCCTTGTCTGGATAGAATTAATTTTCCCGTCAACATCAAGCTGACCAACGCGGGTTTGGATCTCATTTGATATCTGGTCAACCTGCCCTTTTGCATTCTCAGCGGTTTTTATTGAAGATAATTCCTCAGGCTTGATCAGACTTTTTGGATCCAAGCTCGACTGAAGATTTGTGAATTTATCTAATGAAAATAGCGCCTTAGTTGGTAGCTGCTGGTTGGTAGTTGCAGATTGATCAGATCCTTGCTGTGCTTCAGGCAGCGCCCCTGAAGTTGTCCTTGGAGTGCCCATTTTTATTCCTTTGACAGTTGCTCGGTCGATTACCACTTTTTTCTCAAAAAGCGGCAGGAATCGCGCGTCAAAGACAGCCTCTTCAAATTCAAAAAGATTCGTCATCGGATTGGCTTTATCAGCAACCCTGACATTCTTCAAAGTGACAGAACAATCAGAAAATTTGGTATCAAGAGAATCTATTTCAATCTTTGCGCCCATTACAGTCTGCCCCAGGCTGACAACCGCGCTCTTTAGAGTAGAATCCAGAAAAAGTATATTACATGCTGATATAAGCAGAGTAATGACTGCAACCGCTATTATTGCTTTCCAGCGCATAACTAATCGTAGAACGTGGAACGTGGATCGCAGATCGTAGATGAAGAAACTAAGAACCAGGAACTAACAACTTTTTTGAGATTTGGAGACTTGTTTCTCATACTAACCTGCGACTTTCTCATACCACTGATAGACTTTTGATGCCATAAGCACCTGCATAAACTTCCATTTCATTATTTTATCTTTGACGTTATTTCTGTAATACACGACAAACCAGGACATCCCCTTGTAAACAGGAAAGGCAAGAATCAATCCAAATATAAGGTTTCCCATTACCATCGAGTTATTGAACGCTGTCCATGGAACTATCGGGAGATTATACAGAAAAGTCCAGAGCCCATGGAGAAACCCAAGATTTAAAATCCCATACCCTAAACCTTCTATAAGCAGATCAGTAAAAAATCCGAGCGCGGAGAAAAGCGCCATTCCGACAATCGACATGGAAATATTCACTCTTATTAAAAGGATAAGCGCCATCAAAATAAATCCAAACAGATTGAATTTTGGAATCAGGCCAAGTATCGAACCCAGCATAAAGCCGCCGGCGATCTGCGCAGGCGTAGCATCTTTATTAAACGCCTTCAGCAGTTTTCTAAGCTGATTGAGCAGGAAGAACATTCGAAAAATATAGCAGTATAACCTGTGTGGTCAACCACATATAAGTTGTTAATTGACAGTTGTTAGTTCTTAGTTGGCAACTACGTATCCCTGATTTCTGACTCCTGTCTACTGATTTCCTTATTAGTAGTTGTTAAAAGATAGAATTTCCAGGGGGTTAAGATCATATTATTATTGTATGAAACCAAAGCGCTATATTGTATGGTCAAAAAAGAAGATATCCCTTAGAGATCCATACCAGAAAAGATGGGATACAAAACAGGTGCTCTGTCATGGAAGGGCAGAGGACATATCAGGGTTAGATTGGGATTATATCAAATGTAATCTGAAAGACCTCGACCTTCCTCCCGACATCAGAAGACTGTGGGAAACATATTTTGATATTAACTAGTAAAGGAATAAGTCATTTAATCAATCCGTTATGCTGGGCGTTGGCTCCCCACATCTTCCAGCCATCATCTGATAAATCTCCAGTTTCTATACAGAAAATACTCCCGGAATATGTAGAGATGTAGAGCTTGCCTTTGACTACCACCGGCTGGAAACTGATACTTTCCTTTATGTTTGTGTTCCATATTAAGTCACCTGTTGATGCATCAAGACAAATAATATCCCCATAAAAAGAGCAGAGGAAAATCTTACCGTTTACAAGAACAGGCGGCGTAAGGGCGCGCGTCTCTGATTGTTTCTGATCAGTGCTGCATTTTATTTCTTTTTGCCACCGGACCTTATTGGTTTTGAGATCCATACAGTTTAACAAACTACCCATAGTCGTATAAAGCTGCTCTTTGTATGCGAACGGTCTGGCCCCCTGATATGCCCACACTCCGTGGACACTCGCTTCTCCTAAATTTGACTCAGCTTGCTTCATCTTTGAATCGCCTTTACCGCCCCCGAAACCTACTGAGTCATCCAAAGCCTGTTGCTCGCCTTCAAATTCAGTTGTTACTTTTTTCGTGTAATCGAGATAATCTGCCTTTGTATTCGATACCTGACGCAGGGACAAAGATGCATGCATATCTGCTTTTCTCAGCGCGAGTAATTCTGTTTGTTGTTTAACATCTTTTCCGTTTTCTTTGACAGTTACTTCCTTACGTTGACTGTAATAGCACTGACCGTTCCAGACTGTAGGAGATGATGTCACATTGTCATTATTGCTGCTCCAAACGAGATTTCCATTACCGGTGCTGAAGCAATAGATACTTCCACCAATAGTGGCAGCATATACATTATCTCTGTCTACTACCGGGCAAGTTATAAGCTCTCCCGTTATCTGCTTCCTCCAGTATTCATCTCCAGTCTTCAAATTGAAGCATGCAAGGTAGTGATTCTTATCACCTTTGCTGTCTGGAAATGCCATGTAGATCCGGCCATTTGAAACAGCGGGCGTACTCATAAGGGGATCTCCCAGCCATTTTTTCCATACAGGATCACCTTTCATAGTAATTACTTCCAACTCACAGCTTTCTGTATTGAAAACTACATAACCGTCCTCGACAACGGCAGTGGTTGGTCCATCATCAGCGGTTCGATACATCCACAATTTTTTCCCTGTTGCTGAGTCAATCGCGTAGAACTCGTGACTGCCGAACCCGCCACCGATAAATACTACACCATCGACTACGGCAGGGGTTGCTAGTGGTTTGCTACCGGGAATTTTTACCTTCCAGCCATTTTTACCATCCGGTGTTTTAAAGATTAAAGGGTCAAGATCTCCCTGTGCCTGAGTAATGGAAATATCCTGCTTATTTAAGATGACCGCGACTTGCGATACATTGAGGGTAGAATCCTGAATTTGCTTTTCCTCAGGCTGATTAATCTCAGTGTTATCTTTATCAACTTTTGTTGCGGGTTGAGTGAAATTCTGCGCGATTGTGCATTCTATGCCCACAATCATTAGAATTACTGCCATAGCCAGATATTTCATATATCCTCCAATAAACTTCTGTCATATACATGACGTTAAAAATTATCAATCTGCACAAATAGTGAGACTCGAATGATCAATTTATAGTTTTAATTCAGTTAACCGAAGACAGTTGTTCAGGAAATTCTCCTACGCCGAAAAGCTGGGTCCAATATCTGCCGGTTTCACCGACCCCGACACATTCAAGCTCTTTGCGAACCATATTTCTGTGATGACCCGGCAGATAATACCACGTGTCGAATGCTTCCTGAGCGGTCTTGCAACCTTGTGCCACATTTTCGCCTATTCCTTTCATCTCATAGCCCTCTGCCTTTGCGCGATCACCCGGGTTACCATCAACACCCACATGCCACATTTTTTTATGCTCAAACATTTTTACCGAATGTTTGTATGCTGCCTTCGCCAGCTTTAGATTCAATACTAACGACTTTACTCCCAGCATATTTCTGTAGTCGTTTAATATCCCAAGATGCTCGAATGCAGGAACAGTCATCCCGTCTTCAGGCCTGCGGTTTTTCTCATACAAATTTTTATTATACTGATCAATCAGCTGATTCGAACGAATCAGGGCTGCATCTTCATCATTTATAGGAAACGTTTTAACGTTATTGGATGATGTTGTCAAAATGACCGAACGAATGTCTGCCAATCTTTTGCTTAGCTCTGCATCATCCTGACCGCAAAAATCCATGTATAATTTAATTTTATCAAGATCTTCTTTGTAATTTTTAAGTCCTTTAAAAGAAATCCCGGAATCCCAGATCTTTTTCATCGGGGCAACTCTTATATCAATTTCTTTTTGCAAATTTTTATGC
>JACQRL010000353.1 GCA_016206485.1 Planctomycetota bacterium
GAAACTATTAAAAATGAAATCACCGCACTTGAATCCGAATATGAACAGCTGATGGAAGCAAAAGATCAGCTTGATTCATATCTCGAAGAGCTTGAAAAGCAAACTACCGCAAACTATGAAGAAAGCAAGGCTCTGTCACAGAAAAAAACGGACGGCTTGAAGCAGCTTGAAGAGTTAAAGCATGCAAAAACCGAATCAGAAAGGCAGATTGAAAATATCAAAACAAACCTGCTAACAAACAATGAAGCAATGGAGTCAACTTCCGCAGAAAAACAGAAATTGGAGACTCAATATGATGAGCTGAAAAATTGTATTCATGAGACTGAAATGCAGGAAAAACTCATTTGCCAGGATTTCACGCAAAAAAATAATCAGCTTGAAGAGCTGAATCAAAAAATTTCTCATAATGAAGATGCCTCGGGAAAGTTTGCTTCGCAAATTGATTTACTTAGCTCACAAGTAATCCAGCTTCAATCCCAAATAGCCTCTTCAGAAAATGAACTCACAGCCTCTAAAAACAAAGATAAAGAGCTCACAGATAAAATTAACGATACAGAGGTTAAGATAAAGTCACTTAAACTCAAAAAAGAAGGGCTATCACTGCTTAAACAGAGCGAAACACTGGGACATTCAAAAAACCAGAGATTCTCAACTTTAAACGAAATAATAAGCCCGAAACCGGGATTCGAGAGAATTGTGAAAAGTTTCTTAAAGGAATATGGAGATTATTGTATAGCAGGCAGTATAGATGAGACATTCGCTTTACTTTGCGAAAGCGGGCTAAACGGGTACAAGTTAATTCTGGCGCCCATTTCGAGGATTTCAGATAATTCAGTCCAATCTCTGGACCAAGCTGTAGAAATTACAACTAACAACGACAGCATCAGAGATTCAATCACAAATTATCTTTCGAAATTCGTCATAGTAAATTCGTTAAGCAATGCCAAACAAATCTACAAAAGCAACGGAAACTACAATTTTATCACTTCAAAAGGAGAGATGATAGTATCGGATGCTTATAAATCTGAAACATATGATGAAGAAGAGCTTCAACAGCTGCTTTCAGCACTTGAAGATGAAAAAAATCAATACAATGAAGAAAAAAAGACATGTGAAGCCGAGATCAATGAACTTGAGTCTTCAATAAAAACACAACAAACACAATTAAATAATTCAATCAAAGAAAAAGAATTAAATAATGGCAGACTAAACGACCTTAGAGTCGCATTAAATGACTCCTATTCACAAAAAGAATTAATTTCTGCAGATTTAAACAATAGTAAAGGGCAATTGGATGAAGCAACTCAGAAAAGAATCGCTATCCAGACTCAGTTCGACTCGATCAATAATGAGATTTTGAGCCTTGAACAAAAAATACAAACATTCAAAAATGAGCACACGAACCTGGCTTCCCAGCTTGAATTGAACAAAGAAAATCTGATCAAAATAGAAAACAACATCCTTTCTACATCAAAAGAAATCGAGCATATTCAGATAGAGCTCGATAAAATAGGTGAGATCCTCAGGGAGCGTGAAACCCACAATACAAGGATCACGAGTGAACTTGATCAATCTTTGGAGAAAATCGAAAAGAACGAGGAAAACAAGATACTTAAAATGCAAATGGTTGAAACGGTTTCAAAGGATCTCGAAAAGATAAAAGTCGAGCTTGATTCATTCACTAAATACATAGCGAGCATAGATGAGGAAATCGCATTGATTCACACGAATATAGACAGCACAAAAAATACGCTCAGTGAGTGCAATAAATCATTCCACGACTGCGAGCTTGAGTACAAAGTTCTGGAAACCAAAATAGAAGAACATAAAAGAAGGGTATTTGAAGATCTTAATGAAGATATTGAAAAACTGAAGGCAGAAACTGCAATCTCTGAGAACATAAATCCTGATACTCTTAAAAAAGAAGTTGATGATCTCAACTCAAAACTCAGGCATTTCGGCGCAGTTAACATGATTGCGCTTGAAAAACTCGAGGAATCCGAGCAGAGACTGCTCTTCCTTGAACAGCAGAAAAAAGATCTGATTGAGTCGCGCCAGAAGCTTATCGACTTCATTAATGAACTCAATAAAGAATCGATCAAGATATTTAAATCCACAATAGAGCTGGTAGAAACCAATTTTAGCGAGATATTCAGAAAAATATTCGGCGGCGGGATGGCAGGAATCTCAATAGTTAAGGAGGAAGGAGCTGATCCTCTTGAAGAGGGGGTCGAAATCATGGCAAGACTTCCGGGAAAAAAGACGACAAAACTTTCTCTGATGTCCGGAGGTGAGAAGGCGCTGACAACAATCGCTCTTACGCTTGCTTTATTCAAAGTAAAACATTGCGGTGTGTGCGTACTGGATGAAGTTGACGCTCCGCTTGATGAAGAAAACGTAGTGAGGTTCGGCAATATTATAAAAGAGCTTGCCAGTTCAATCCAATTTGTGATAATAACCCACAATAAGAGAAGCATGATGATAACTGACAAACTTTATGGGATTACAATGCAGCCAAAAGGCATAACAAGAGTTATCGATGTCGATCTGAAGACAAAAAAGTTGGAAGATATACCTCAATTAATTGAAGCATAATGGAAAAAACATTCGTAATGCTCAAGCCCGATTGTATTTCAAGAAGACTTATTGGTGAAGTCATATCGAGACTGGAAAAAAAAGGGCTGAACCTGATAGGAATAAAACTTCTAAAACTTGAAAAGATTCAGGCAGAAAGGCTGTATGAAATCCACAGAGGCAAGCAATTTTACGCGCATCTTCTGGATTACGCTACGTCCGGACCGATAGTTGCAACAGTATGGGAAGGTTTTCATGCGGTTGGAACTGTCAGAAAACTTATCGGAGCCACTTTTGGTTATGAGGCAGAACCGGGATCAATAAGAGGGGATTTTGCCTTATCAAGAGGTCACAATATTGTCCATGCCTCAGACTCCCCTGAAAGATCAACATATGAAATAAGTATTTTCTTCAGAAACAACGAACTCATCCAGAACCTACCTATAGATCTTGATGCTATATACGAGCAGGAAGAACGGGCATAACCTGTATCTTGTAACTCATAACTTAAAACATATAACTCCTTAATATGGGCAGTATAACTTACTATTTATGTTCGATCTAAAACTGATTGCCTTTAAAAGCGCAGCGTTCGATGAACTGTTCTCATTCTCAAAAGCTATTCTTATTAAAAGAACACTGCTGTATCTTTTTGGATTGCTGATGCTCGGGACAGGACTGACAGTACTACATGTTTATAAACCACAAACATATCCATCAATGGATCAATCAAACATAGGACTCATAGATGGTTCGTTAGGATTTTTCGTTTTTATTGTTATAAATAACCTCGTATATCTTGTTTCTATTGATATTTTGTTCGATTTCGGTCTGAAAAAACGGATTCTTAAAAGAAATATACTCCTTTTCAGCTCATCCCTGAATATTTTCAACTGCATAAAGCTGTTTCTGGCAGTAATTGTCTATCTGGTTTATACATACGATACCCAAATATATACCACAGCAGGATTTCTTGTGGGAAATCTGAAGCCTTCCATCTTTTTTGTATGCACTTTCGTACTATGGTGGCAATGGTTGACCGAAGCCATATTGTTCGCAAAAAGCTATGGAAAACGCCTTATTTTCGCATTTCCAGCAGTAGTATTATGCAGAATTCTAACCTGCATTATCGTACTGGCAATATGTTCATATCTGTATGTTGAATTATTCGATTTTCTGGGCATTCGCAAATTTTCACCCTTGTAAGCCCTAGAATTTGAACCGGATATCCGCCACTATTATAATTCCAACCGTTTATTTTATAGGAGGTGTTATGAATGTTTTTGATGTTGAACAAATTTTTCACAATGCAAAAGAAAAGGGAAATATCAGCTCACTAGAAACTCTTGTCTTACTGGAAAAAAGGCAATTCGATCTGAGTAAACTCATTAGCATTGCGGGCGAACTTAATGAAAGATCAAATGGAAAGATCGTTACATATGTTAATGGTAAAAAAATCTATTACACAAATATCTGCAGGGCAAAA
>JACQRL010000344.1 GCA_016206485.1 Planctomycetota bacterium
CACAGCTCGTTCAATATTTTCTTGACGATCACACAGATGATTTTAAACGAGAGATTTATTTTCATAAGGGCGATATTGTGCTTGATCCATTCTGCGGAAGCGGAACAGCTCTTGTGCAAGCCAGCGAATTAGGAATGCATGCTATTGGCATCGACGTTTCAGCTTTTAATAGTTTGATTAGCAATATCAAAGTTGGAAAATATAATTTTAATGATTTATACAACGAAATTCGAAATATTACGGACAGACTAAGAAGATTTATTTTTGATTCTAAAACAATAGCGTTTGAAAACAGATTGCTTGGAGAATTAAAGCGGTTTAAAGATGCTATTGATTTACAAAAAGTGTATATAAAATTAAAGCCTGACGATTACCTTGGATATTTTAATGTAGGAGTTGCATATTGCCATCTTAATCAATGGAAAGAGGCATCTCCATATTTTCTTGAATGCCTAAGATTAAAGCCGGAGTATGCCAAGGCACACATGCAGTTGGGGAACTGCTTTCAGGCAGAAGGGAATTTTGAAGATGCTGTCGCTAATTACAAAAAAGCAGTGAAATTAGAGCCGGATTTTTGGGAAGCACATTTGAATCTTGGGATTGTTCACCATGGAAAGGGAAAACTTGAAGAGGCAGCAGAACATTTTTCAGAGGTTGTACGGATAAACCCTGGGCATAGCGACACTTATAGAAATCTTGGCATAATATATGTCGCTCTCGAAAAATATGATAATGCAATAACAGCGCTTAATAAAGCGCTCCTTATAAAGCCCGGACAAGCAGATGTAATTAATGAGATTGGAAGGTGCTATCAGGTAAAAGGAAATTATGATGAAGCCGAGCAATATTTTTTCAAATCTATTGAAGCTGATAACAGTTACGTAAATGCATATCATCATCTCGGTATGCTTTATCTTATTACCAAACGTTATGATGACGCTATAGATCCTTTAAATAAGGCAATTTCCTTGAAACCGGATTTTGCAGGGCCTTATCAGGTACTTGGAACTGTATATTTTTACAAAAAAATGGGAGATGATTCAATGCGCCTGCTGAAAAAATCATTAGAACTAAACCCCGATCTGGCTGAGGCGCACTATCAGATATCTCTTCTTTATGCTGTATTAGGTGATAAAGAATCTGCTGAAAAGCATTATAAAATTCTGGCTAAACTCAATACGAATCTTGCTGCTCAGCTGAGAGTTGGCATTGACAGGATATTTACAGAAATCGATAAAGAAAAAAACTTTTGAAAGATTCTCAATAAATCGTGAAAGCTTACTCTTCGCGATTCTTCGGTCTTTCGCGATTTTGCAATGACATTGCCGGCTTTTAACGGCATGTTACTTAAATTTTACTTTTCTTTTTTCCTGTGAATACTGCGGATGTATTTCTTTTTTCTGATGATCTGTTGAGTCTTTTCTGAACTTCTTTTTTCTCAGCGGTTTTTCCCAGCATTTTTTGATCTTCAGCGCAATCCCTGCATCCATCTTTGTTTGAGTCATAAAATCTTGTTCCGATATTAACATAATTTGCGGTATCAAATTCCGGAAATGATTTAAATGGTCTTTCTGCCATTCTTGTGTGCATGACCTCATCGACTGTTTTGAAATACTGGTCATAGTGGAAATTATAAGGTTTTTCATGCATTTCTTTTTCGTCCGGATTCTGTTTGATGAAATCCGAAATATTGTTTTTCATTACATATTTCATATCGAAGTTTTGAAGTTTGCTGTTTATGGTAGTGATTCTGGAGTGGGTATCAAAGTGAGCTTCATGATATTTTTTGAACAACTGGTCTTTCTTCTCAGGCTTTAGCATTTTGTTTTTATATATCTTGTTTAGTTCCATGGCGAAAGAGATTTCATGCTTTAAAGAATCTGCATCCCAGTACCCGGGGAGACAGTGGAGGACTTTTCCGTCATTAGTCAGGAAGAATGTCTGCACATTTCTTGCTCCCGAACCATTATACACCTTAGTTGCAGGTGCTTCAGTTGAATGTCCATGAGACTTTCCGGCGTATCTTGCGTTGGAGATGTCCACATTGACAGGAATGCAGGTTGCGTTAATGAGTCCGATCACCTCCCAATCAGCGAGCGAAACCGCTCGGAGAGATTGTCCCGCACTTCATATGTAACCATTTATATCACCGACTGTTTGGAGGACCATTACCATCTTATTTTTCTTTTGTGCCTGTTCCATAGCGGCAAGGACATCCGGCTGCCATTTTACCTGTGTAATTGTCCTTGTTGTCCCTTCCTGTGCATCATTTTTTGATACCGGAACATCACCTTGACCTGCATAAAGCAGCGAATAGGAAAAGAAGATCGCTGAAAAAGCCGCACTTCGAAAAAGTATCATTTTAGCCTCCATTAAACACCATTCTAGTGGCAATGCTCATACCATTCTATACCTGTGGGTAATTTTACATTGTGTTTTGTTTGAAATGTCGGTGTAAAATTTACTTTACACCGAAACTGGTACATGTGGTATGAACTCCTAATGAATGATAGGTGATCTTTTGTAAAATTCTTGTAGATCACTGATTACACGGAGAAAACGCCAGATTACTCAGATAAAGAAATATAGCTTGATTCCTATATCTGTGCCATCAATCTAATCAATCGGTGAAATCTGTGGAGGAAATCGCGAAACGTCGCATAGAATAAACGAATTATGAGTTACGAATTTCTTCCCCTGATAAAATGATTCCGGATTTGTGGTTATCGGATTTCAACCTAATTCTTTGAAATAGATCGGATTTTAATGCAATTCGTGATTCTGAATCCGTAATCGCCCTTCGACGAGCTCAGGGCGACTCTGAGCCTGCCGAAGAGTCGATCGGAAATGAGATGATAACCCGCAACTCGTAATGCGAAATCTGTTTATGCGGCCGGCATTAATTCCAATATGTCAGGCGCTACAAGATCTTGGCAGATTTAGGAGATTTGTTGAGCTTGGTTCAAATCTGTTTATATTAACTGGATATCATGCCTAACTATAAAGTTCTTCTTGTTGAAGATGATAAGAATGCAAACGATATAATCAGGTACAGACTTGCAAAGGATGGATATCTTGTCACAGGTGTTTTTTCAGGGACTGAAGCCATCAGCAGACTGGAAACGGAAGAGTATGAACTTATATTGCTGGATTTAAAACTTCCTGATATTAATGGGCTTGATCTGTTGCCTAAGCTTAAAGAGATGTCGACTGCAGAAGTCATTATTGTCACTGCCAGCAATTCTGTTGAGGTCGCGGTTGAGGCGATAACAATGGGAGCAGTTGATTATGTTAAAAAACCTATTGATTTTGAAAGGATGAAGATGGCTATGAAGCGGGCCGTTGAAAAATCTCTGCTTACCCGCCAGGAGCTTGCGATCAACAAGCTGGTTTCAAATAATTCAAAATTTCCTGAAATTATTGCCTATAGTAAAACTATGAAGACAGTGCTTGAGTCAGTTGACAGGGCTGCCGCATCGAATTCTCCGATTATTATTTATGGAGAGACGGGTACAGGAAAAGATTTAATTGCAAGAACAATCCATCTGAAAAGTGACAGATGCTGGGCTCCGCTTGTTGCAGTTAACTGCGCCAATCTTTCAGAAAGATTGCTTGAGCGTGAGCTTTTTGGATATGAAAAAGAAGAAAACAAAGGTACAGACAAACTCCAGAGAGGATCTTTCGAAGTAGCAAATCATGGGACGATCTTTCTGGATGAAATATGCCAGACAAATCTTGCCGTTCAGTATAAACTTGTCAGAACTCTTGAAGCCGGTGAGTTTAAGCGTGTCAACGGAAGAAGTATGCTAAGTACGGATATCAGAGTAATTGTCGGCAGCAGTCAGAAGCTTGAGAAACTTATGGAGAAAGGAAAATTCAGGCCAGATCTATATCATAGCCTGAAGTCGTTTGTCATAAGTGTTCCTTCTCTTAATGAGCGCAAGGAAGATATAAAACATCTGGCGAAATATTTTCTCGATGTTTTATCTAAAGATTCAGGTAAAAAAAGAAAGTTTACTGATGCCGCATTGCAAATTTTGGAAGAATACAGCTGGCCAGGTAATGTGCGCGAAATGAGAAACTTAGTGGAAAGATTGATAATTATCTGTAATAGCGATGTTATTGATATCGATAATTTACCGGTTGAGATCAAAACGGGTAAGTCACAATAAAAAAGTAGACAGTGGGCAGAAATCAGAATTCAGTAATAATCAGGTGCTTAGGTGATAATTACCGCACATTTCAAATTCAATGACTGAAATTTCTGAACAGGGTTCATCCACGGCTTTTGAGCCGTGGATTTCCGTATTTGGTGATTTATTCAGTTACAGATTCTCTATCCTGATTGCAGCATCTACCCTTTTGCGGGGAGTTTAGGCCGCACTTCTTGCAGTTATATGTTTTAATCTTTTGCATTTGATCTCCGCAGCATTCTCCGCCTTCTTTTTTGGTCTGTTCGCACCCTTCGCAATAATATTCATTTGCGCAGTACATTGATTCGAAGGTTTGGCTTGCTTTTTTGATCTGTGATACGATGTTGCTGAGCTTTGTGTTGAGATCTATACTGATAGTTTTAGAAGTGTATGGATCTATAATTTCAACAGAAGGACCTGCTGTAACCGGCTTTGTGGAAACTTTCGATTCTGTAGGTTTTTGTTCCAACCATACAAAACTTGAAGCGAGTTTTTTAAGTGAAGGGAGCTTTTTCAATACATATAAAACGTCTTCTGATTCTTCACTTTGATTCAAAGTTATTTTCATAACAGGCTTTATAAGTTTTTTGCCGAGTTCGATAGATCTTTCAAAAGTATCTGCCAAGAGTGATTTGCCTTCCAAATCACTAAGTTTCTTAACTAATTCGTTTGTTGGAAGATCTCCCACATGTTGAAGCGATTTTACTTCCTTTCCATCGGGTGTTAAAAATGCCAGATGAGGTATATAACCTGTTCCATATTTTGAAAACAATTGCTGTTTTGCTTCAGATTTTTTTGTCATATCGATATGCACTGTCACGAATCTGTCTTTAAGAAGCTTTACGACTTTACCATTAGAAAACGCACCTGCGCTTACTTGCCTGCAGCCGCCTCAACCATCTGAACCGAAATATAGAAATATCGGCTTCCATGATTCTTTGGCAAGCTGGAATCCTTTATCCAGATCTTCTGTATCCCATTTAATGTTCCCACCTCCGGCTAATGCCGAATTGGAAAAAACTACAACCAATAAACATGTAATTATTTTATTCATAATACCTCCTAAAACATTTATAGTTATTACGGCGCAAATTTAATCTTTGTTCCATCCACTTACTTAAAAGCATTTGCAATAACAGCGGTGTTTCCATATTCAAAAAAACGGATGACTTTTCCGTCTTTTAACGTGAAAACCATTATCCAGTCGTTAATTACAGCCTTATTGGTGAATTTAACCTTAAATTTTTCAGAGCCGATCACGACAACTTTGTCATCTCTGGCAATAAATTCCTGAGGTTCAAATTTATCGTGAGTTATGCTTTTACCGATTAATCTGAAAAATTCATCCACTTTTTCCTTACCTGCTCTTTTCCCGGCATAAGGAATCTGCTGAGGTCCGGAAACATGCCAGTTTACATCCTCTGAAAGCCTCTCGAGTATCCCTTTAATATCGTTTTTTGTGAAGGATTCGAAGATTCCTTTCACAACGTCCTCATTCTGCCTCTCTGTAGATATTGTTTTTTGCTGCATCATTCAGATTGTAACCGAAGTCCTATCTAGTTCAATTCTAAAACCTGATTTGCCCTTATATTTTTGATTATGTGCGAATCAGGAGATATCAGTCAGCAAATGGCAGATTTATACCGTAATCAAGACTGCGAATGATATAGCTGTGATCAAAAAAGTTATGATTAGAGACAGCCTGAATATTTGTCGTCCTTTCTGGACGAGTTTTGGTTTTAGTTGGAGATCAACGATATATTCTGGTCCATTATCCATGTCGCACATTCCTTGTGCGGCGAGGTTGACTCAGGTTTTTTCTGATGCCTGCAAGACTCCGACGACTCCAATCCAGTTTGGAATAAAAAGGAGAAGTGCTGTGAATCGGTTCAGATCCAGAATTACGATAGCTGATCCGGCAGCTATACTCGCGAGAATAGCTATAATTCCGATTTTAAGCCGTTTGAACTGCTCTTTCGGTCCGATATTAATCACTAAATTATTACAAGTTCAAAGTTGTCTGTTCCAAGTTCCATGTTTTGTGTTCTATGCCTTGCTCATTGTTCTCATAGTTCTCATAGTTCTCATAATAGTTCTCATATATGCCTGTGTGATGTGAGAGGCAAGTTCTACGCCCTAAAATTGATGTCCCATGCTCTATGTTATATATTCCATGTTTTGTGATTCATTATAATTTCTTGATCATCTCCTGTATTTCATCTCTGTCATTAGTGAGTTTTTGGATGCGGATCTTTTCACTATCGGTTGTATCGAGTTTTAATTTGTTGATAAGTGCATTCACGTGGGTTATATACACTTCAAATCTGTTTTTTGCCTCAAGTTTGATTCCAAGATGCGCGTAGATGAGCCCGGAGTGTTTAAGCGCTCTTAAATATTCTGAATTTACTTTTAAGGCGCTTTCAAAGCTTTCGAGCGCTGTTTTCATTAGTGTCGAATCCTTCTTTATTAATGAATTATTGTAGTACATAACTCCGAGTTCTGTTTTGAATTTGTATCCTGTTGCATCGTGTGGCAGTAATTTGTTTGTGAGCTGTATTGCGTCATCAAATCTTTTTTCAATTTCGAGTTTTTCAAGGATGATAATTGCCTTTGTGATCAGCACTTCGGTTATTTTGAGCATGTCCTGTGTAGCCTCGTCAATCGCTGCTTTTTTTTGTTTTTCCATGTATGGTCCTGTCGGGACTGTATCCTCAAACAGCTTTTTATCTGCTCGGCGTTTTTCTAAGTAAGTAATGAGATGATTCAGGCCCTCCACTTGTGCATTGACATCATCTTTTTCTGTAAGCAGCGCGCCCAGATACTTGTAGGTTTTGAGTGAACTTTTGTCCATATCTATGACTTTCTTGAACAATAAAACCGCGTGTTCTCTTTCTTTTAGCCTCTGTTCACTGTCAATAGGATATGGAATTGGTATTGGAAGAGCGGTCCTATCAAAGTAGTATACTCCGAGTTCGTAGTATCCTGACGGATTATAAGGATCAACATTTATTGCAGACATAAGAAAATTATACGCAAGGAGATGTTGCTTATTTGCCTCTTCTATCTGTCTGATAGCAACCTCTTTTTTGTTTGACTGAGCGAGTTCATATCCTTGCTGGTACAACTGTATTCCAATTTCACGGGAACATACGCCTGCAGCCTTAAGATAGTTAGGATTTCTCCTATCATATTCGACGCATTGCATAAAATATTCCAACGCCTGTGGATAAGCAAACTGGCTAAAGTATCGAAGCCCTTGCTTATAGTTGTATTCTTCGTAGACAACCTGGTCTCCACCTGAGCAGCTTGTGAATATAACAAAAATAGCTAATGAAAGTTTTTTCATATTAGAAGTATTATATTGACGTATGAGAGTGGCGCAACAGCTTGATAATTAAGTCTATATAGTCTCTGGCTCATCAACACAGGTGTACTTGAATCAGATATTATAGTCTAATTAGTTATCAAGTCTGACTGTTTAAACCTGGACTAGGTAGGCCAGCAGACTAATAGCTTGAATTCTCTGTTTCTTGTTTCATGCTAGTTGGTAAATGGGAAAAGTAGGGTTTGGATATGATTTTCACCGGCTGGAAAAGGGCAAGGGGTTTCTTTTAGCGGGGATTAAGATCCCTTGTAAATATGCAATTACAGCACATTCCGACGGAGATATCCTCCTACACTCTTTGGCAGATGCCATACTTGGAGCGATTGGGGAAGGAGATATCGGCAGATATTTTCCTCCGGGAAGAAAGTTTACAAAAGATATTTCCAGCGTAAGAATACTTGGTTACTCACTGGAACTTGCTCGGAAAAAGAGATATAAGATTGCAAATATCGACACAACAATACTTTTACAGGAACCAAAACTCACAAGCTACAAAACACGGCTTTCAGAGTCAATTGCAAAACTATGCAGGATTCCTGTAGAATTGGTAAATGTTAAGGCGAAAACTACTGAGGGTCTTGGCGATATCGGGCGCAAAAAGGCAATCAGCTGCTATGCCGTCGTTCTTTTAGAGCGCAGATGATTTTTTTCTAACTTTTTATTTCCAATATTGAAGATTTAGTGATGATTAAAGGGATGGAAAAAGGAGTGAATTGAATCTGTACTGATAATGTGAGAAACATAATAGTAAAAATGGACCCAACTTATTGATTTCTTCGTATTTAGAGTATGAAACATTTTCTATTTAGTTTTCTGTTATAATTATGTCTCTTAAATTTTATAACACCTACAGCAAATCCCTTGAAGAGTTCAAACCGTTGAGTAAAGATGTTGTTGCTATATACAACTGCGGGCCGACAGTTTATGATCACCCTCACATTGGGAACTTCAGATCCTTCCTGTTTGCTGATGTTTTAAAACGATACCTTGAATTTAAAGGTTACAAGACAAGGCAGATCATGAATATAACGGATGTGGGTCACCTTACTATGGATGATGTTGAGCAGGGTGAAGATAAACTGGAAGCGGCAGCAAGGAAACAAAAGCTTGACCCTTGGGCTATTGCAAAAATGTATTCAGATGAATTTTTCGAACTGCTTACTGTCTTGAATGTGAAAAAGGCGGATTTGTATCCGAGGGCTACAGATCACGTTCAGGAGATGATCAAAGCAATCGAAAAGTTGATCGAAAAAGGATATGCTTATGTTTCTGGCGAGGGTGTCTACTATAGAATCAGAAAATTTAAAGATTATGGGAAGCTTTCCGGCAATACACCTGAAAGTCTTGTTGCAGGGAAGAGAATTCCGAAGAATCCTAACAAAGAAGATCCGTTGGATTTTGCTCTCTGGAAATTAGATCCGAAACATATTATGAAATGGCCAAGTCCATGGGGAGAAGGATTCCCCGGCTGGCATATAGAGTGCTCTGTGATGTCTGTAAAGTATCTGGGAGAGACACTTGATATCCATACAGGAGGGGAAGACAATATTTTTCCTCATCATGAGTCTGAAATTGCGCAGTCAGAGTCGTGTAACGGGAAACAGTTTGTCCGTTATTGGATGCACGCGAGACATCTCCTTGTCGGCGGCTCAAAAATGTCGAAATCAGCAGGAAATTTCTACACTGTCAAGCAGATACTAAATCAGGGATACAGGCCGCAAGCCTTAAGATTTCTGTTATTAAGTGCTCATTACAGGTCTAATCTGAATTTTACTTTTGACGGGCTTGAATCTTCCGGGTCAGCCGTTGATAAACTTGTTAATTTAAAGGATTCTCTGGAAGGAATAATTTCAAAAAAAAGCAAAGGCGGTGACGCAAATCAACAGGCGATATCTTTATCTAATTCAGTACTTGTAAAATTTGAGGAATCCATGGATGATGATCTTAATATCGCAAAGGCCCTTGGTTATGTGTTTGACTTTGTTGGAGAAGTAAACAGGAATATCAGCTCGATAGGATCGGATTCTGCATCTAAGTTGCTGGAAACACTTCTGAAATTAGACAGCGTTATCGGATGTATCTATGGAGATAAAACAATCGAGCTTACACCTGAGCAGGAAAGGCTTATCAGAGATCGCGAAGACGCAAGAAAAAAAGGGGACTTCTCAGCATCAGATAAAATACGCGACGAGCTCAAAAGACAAGGAATCCAGCTTATTGACAGCAAAGATGGAACTAAATGGAAGAAGAGTCTATGCTGAAAATCGTAGATCGTAGAACGCAAAGCGTGTAACGTAACTGACTTCTATCTACAGACTCCTGACTTTTTTCTTTTGTTTTAGTTAGTTCTGTCTTCCTTCGATTGCAGTTAAAAGTATGCCTCCAACGATGCATAACTGGATCATCCTCTGATCTGCATTTGTGTCTTCAAGGTTGATATCCAACTTGAAAATAAACGGATTGAACCTCTGTTTGTAACTACACAATTTTTTACCATTCACAGCTGCATTAAACTTCTGAGGAATAAAATTCAGGAACAATCTTCTGATTAAAGCAAGGACTGCGCTATCTTCGCTGATTACTCCTATGTCGTTGTCATTTGGGTCCATTATTATCCATTCATCTTTAAATATGGATTTTAGTCCTTTTCTTTTAAACGCGCATATTTTTGTGTTAGTTTGGGTATCAATTGCATCATAAGCCGCAGAAAAATCTATTACATTTCTTGCTTTTATGGTAATCAGTTCTTTTGCCATGCTCTCATCAGTATAGATTCTTATATCTTCCTTAAACTTAAAGGCCTTCTGCTTTGAATAGCCGATGATCTCTCCTTTGTCATTGAATATATGAAAAGCCCCTCCGAAGATTTTAAATACCTTTCTTCTGATGGTAATTGCACCGCTCATAATTGTTATTTTACCCCGAATACTTTGAAAAGAAATGCGTAGACATCGCTGAATTCATCGATTACTTTTGTTGTTGGTTTGCCTCCTCCATGGCCTGCCTTGGTCTCAATTCTTACCAGTATTGGATTTGTTCCATTGTCATTTGCCTGCAGTGTGGCTGCGAATTTTTTCGCGTGTGACGGTACGACTCTGTCATCTGTATCAGCCGTGATTACGAGTGTTGGAGGGTAAGTGGTTTCTTTTTTTACATTATGGAGCGGTGAGTATTTCACCAGAAATTGAAAATGTTCAGGTTTTTCTTCAGCGTTTCCATATTCCGGGATCCAATAGTATCCGACCGTGAATTTATGATATCTGAGCATATCTATTACCGGAACCATGCAGATAACCGCGCCGAAAAGCTCAGGTCTTTGAGTCATGCAGGCCGCGACAAGAAGTCCGCCATTACTCCCTCCGAGGATCGCGATTTTCTTGCTGTTTGTATATTTATTTGAAATCAGCCATTCTGCTGCAGCGATGAAATCATCGAAAACATTCTGTTTTTTGTCGAGTATTCCGGCCTGATGCCACGCCTCTCCATACTCACTTCCTCCCCGTATATTTGCCAGCGCGAAAACTCCTCCATTTTCCAGCCAGACAAGTCTGGAATTGGAAAAGTATGGGGTCAAACTAACGTTGAACCCTCCATAACCATAAAGTAGTGTCGGGTTTGTGCCATTTAGTTTTAAGCCCTTTTTATGTATGAGAAACATTGGTATTTTTGTCCCATCTTTTGAGGTGTAAAAGATCTGGTTCGCCTCATATTTTGAAGAATCAAATTTGATTGATGGTTCCATGAAAACTGTGAGTTGATCTTTTGTGAAGTCGTATCTGTAAATGGAAGGAGGAGACAGGAATGAATCAAATTTAAAAAACAGTTCAGTATCATTTGGTGATGAAGAGAGGGTGTCAATTGAGCAGATTGTTGGCATCTTTACTTCTTTACCGAGATTCCCATCGGGGTTATAAATTTTCATTATGTTGTGCGCATGATGATTGTAAACAATTGAAAATTTATTGTTCGCCATTATCACGCTGTTTATTGTGTCTTCAACTTGCGGGATAATTTCTTTCCATTTGCTTTCGGCAGGATCGTTTATGTCTATTGCGATAATTCTTCCGCGAGGCGCTTTCAAAGTCGTTTTGAGATAAAATGTTGTGCCAATGTTGCCGAGGAATAAATATTCAGGTTCATCGTGATTGATAAGATGTATAAATTCCTGTCCGGATTTAAGTTCTTTGTAATAAACGCGGTTTGTGTTCCAGGACCCTAACCCCAGGCCTACCCATAAAACAAGGTATTTTTCATCGCTGGTGATAAATGGTGATAGGTTCACATGAGGGAATTTTTCTGAATCTGGATGCTCAAAAACAAGTTTATCTTTTGAAGGATCGGTTCCAACCTGATGGAAATAAACCCTGTTTATTTTCTGCTGTTCTTTTGATGCGCTGGCCGGGTCAGGAAAGCGGTCATAATAAAATCCTGAGTTATCTGCTAACCATGCAATTGTGGCAAATTTACACCATTTTATTGTTTCAGGGTGATGCTGAGCGCTGTCTGTATTGAGTATTTTTATTTCCTGCCAGTCGCTTCCTTTGTATGAGATCCCGTAGGCGATCAGTGAACCGTCTTTACTTGGTTCTATAGTTGAAAGTGCTGCTGTTCCATCTTCGCTTAAGGTATTTGGATCTATAATCGGTGTAGAGGGGCCATCAATCCCTTTTTGCATATATACGATTGGCTGATTTTTGAGTCCGTCGTTTTTTGTAAAGAAGTATCTGCTTCCACGCTTCATAGGGCTTGTGTATCTTGGATAGTTCCATAGCTCTGTAAGCCTTGCCCTTATTTTTTCTTTTGTCTCCGGGTTAATAAAACTTTTGGTAAGCTTGTTTTGCGCCTCTACCCATTCGGTTGTTTCCTGAGAATTTGGATCTTCAAGCCATCTGTAGGGATCCGGAATCTTTGTTCCATGGTAAATGTCGACTATGTCAGTGGTCTTTGCTGAAGGGTAAGAGTATTTTGTCTGCTCGTTATTCTGCTGTGCAGACTGACAACCGGTTATTAAGACAAGAACGCAGAGAACAATAAGGTTTTTAGTAAAGTTCATTTGAGAAATTTTATCACATAATCCTAGAACATCCAACTTTACAGTCTTAACAGTCAAACCGGTCTGTACAGTCTAACGTGTCTACATAGTCTAACTTGTCTCGTGGTCTAAGAGTTTACTTGGTCTAGCTAGTATGTGAAGTCGATATCTGCGAAATCTGAATTAGGTTCAGAATCTTTTAAGTTTTATAAGCAGAAATGAAATAATAAATATGCCAATGCTTGCACAGATGATGGGAATAATTCCCAGCAGATTTTCAGAGATTGCTTGTAGCGTTGTACTCTGTGATATTGATTTGGCGATTTGAGGAGATAATTCAGCATACGATTTGATGCCTGTGAGCGTGAAAACGTTTCTATAAAAGCAATTGTTTCTGAATCTGGATAATGTTGCAGGCAGGGCAGATTGCGGTGACGCGCTTGAAGCTGTTGCTATGAAGCAGGCTGACTGCGATTTTTTTTTACCAGACTTTGGTGTTTGTTTATTGTCTGGGGGTAGTGGAAATGGATCGGGAATTATTGTCGGTGGATCTGTAGCAATAGTCACTTCATTTGTGTACCCGGAATTTCCGCTATTATTATATGCTCGGACTTTATATGTGTACTTTGAGTTGTTAAGAACGTTTGTGTCTTTCCACTGGATAATGTCAGGTAAGTTAGTCCTATATATTTCGATAAATGTGGGCATAGGCGAAATATCTTCCCTTCTTTCCACTGAAAACCCAAGTTCATTTGTTGAGTTATCTACCCAATCTAAAGTGATACTCCTATTTAGTTTTGAAAAAACCGCAGTCAGATTTGATGGAGAGTTCGGAATATTGGTTCCTCCCCCGGAATTTGAGGTTGATACAACTACTTCGTTGGAATAACCTGAGTTTCCAACCGTATTGAACGTTCTTATTCGGTATATATATACTTTGTCCGGTTGGACTGCTGTGTCATCAAATGTTGTTAAGTTTGGAGTGGATAGTCTTCTGATCTCTGCAAAGTTTTGTCCCTCTTCTTTTCTTTCGATTGAAAACCCTGTTTCGTTATTTGCATTATCGCGCCAGTTAAGAGCCACTTTTATCGGGCTTGGGCTGTTTAAATATGTACCAGCAAGGTTTGAAGGGGCTGCGGGAGGCCCGCTTCCTGAAAAGGTAGTAACGTTGAAAATACTAGTGTAGGATGACTTTTGTGGACCATAATTGGAATACATTCTATATGCATAAGTTGTATTCAGAGTGGTATTAGAGTCGGTATAGCTTGTTGAGTCTCTGGCTGCCAATGGCTGAAGTTCAGAAAAATTAAGTTGCGAGCCGGATACTGCCCGTTCAAGACGAAAGCTGTCTTCATTAGGATGATTAGGAGATGAACCGCTGGTATCTGTCCATGTTAGTGAGACTGTTCCATTGGATTGTGTGGGCTGCTTCATAATCGGAGCAGTATTCGGAAAGTCGCTGCCTGAATTATTTATGGTGATTTCATTACTGTATTTTGAATAGCTGTTATTATTTATGTATGTATAAACAGCTCTAACCCTGTATTTTCTTGTCTCGCCGGGATCTCTTCTTTGTGGATCGAAGTAGCTGCATATGTTGCTGCCTGTTATCGCTATTTCTGCGAAGTTTCCACTGTTGATGCTTCTTTCAATCCTGAATGAACTCTCATTTGTTGAGTTATCCTGCCATGTGAGAATAACTCCCTGAGTACTAGTATTGTTTACCATCATTGTAAAGTCGTGCCCCGCCAGTTTATCAGGGTCGTTCACGTAGTTGAAATTGACCGTGTAGGTCTCGTCAGACCTTGCAATGGGATTACTGGTCCTGGTTCTTGCATAATATTTATAGTTGTTGTTCGGTGTTGTGATATTTGAATCCACGTAAATTGTTTGTGTTATTGGAATTATAATCGGTGCGCCATACGCCGAGGTATTTACAGATTTGAATATTTCTATTTCATTTGCAATTGTCGTGCTTATTGTGAATCTCAACGTTATTGTGCCAGCAGCAATGTCAAAGGTTCCGCTGAATATAGGTTTATCAGGCTTAAACTTAGTACAGTCATCGGTAAAAACGTCTCCGGTTATTTTTCCGTCAGATGTGTGACTTATTGTTATCAGATCGAGACCTGAAGCGTATCCGATGTAATAGTTTAGCGGATTATCTGTTATTTTGACTCCTGAACTTGAACACTGCATCTGTCCATCTTTATTGAGTCCTTGCCCCCATAGTTCTTTATTTACAGTGATTTCATCTGATTCTATTATGATCTGTGTGTTGATTTCCTTTATCCAGGTTACGTATGTCCGGGTTGGTTCATTGACCCCATTTTTAAATATTTGCGGATTTGAGATCCTATCATTACCTGCTATTACGACGATTCCTGGATCATTTCCTGTTACCCAACGATGTCTTCCTGTGAGGGGTTCGAATTTAAACACCAGGAGCTCAGTTCCTTTTATTGCGGCAATGTAAAGAAAACCGTCACTGTTGTTATAAATATTAAACTCGGTAAAATTTGTAGCGTGATCGATTGTTGTAATTTGTCCTTCCTCCGGACGATCAATGTCGATTGATTTGACAAGAATGTCGCCGTTATCGAACGCTTCAACTACCATAAAATTGTTAATCAAAGCAATCCTGCAGTCTGTCTGATCTCTGCTCATTTCGAAGGCAAGTAATCCATCCGTATACTGCGCGAATGTGTCATACAAACCGATCTGCGTCTCACCTGGAGTAGCGTTAATAAGTTTTATTAATGTACAATAAATATTTTTGTCTGGGTCTCTTCTGCTTTCCCAGCTTATTGCGGCTAATTGTGAATCTGTAGAGATTTTCAGCTCTCCGATTCCGTCGCGTTCATTTGCAATGGTAAAAAAGGAATTTGGTATAGGGAGACCATCTGGATCCAGTACCACAGCTTTTATTCTTACTATTGAGCGGTCGTTGACCGGTTGTTCTTTATAAATAACAACTTGATTGGCGAATTCGCCATCGTCGTTATACAGTGTTATCACATGAGGTTCGGATAAATCTGAGTTTGAATCTGAAATCAAGCTTGTGCCTGGCCAAACAACAGTTTGAAGTGTAGAGTCGTATGAAGAGATCCATATCTCTGAATTATCTAAACCTAATTTTGCCTGCGCAGTTACAATTACTTGATCCCGAAATCTTTCAATATCCGGATTGCTAAAGACGGCATCCGGCGAAGAGTGTCTCAGTACCGTTACCGGTCCTGATTCCGGTGAAAGTTCCCCATTATATGTGAGACTCCTTGCCTTGATCTCGTTGCTGTCAGTATCTGTAAATGTTGCAATCGAATAATAATCAACATTAGTTATTTTGGCCTTGAAATTTGGCGATGATGCTGAGACATTTGACCCAAGTGTTTTCGACTGACCATTCCATTCTGTTGATGTTAAAATCAGAAGAATCGGCGCGAACTTGATAAGATTATACAACTTGACCATCTATTGGTATAAGCAGATTTGTTCAACAGCGGTTTAACAATAGTCTAACTTGTCTCGTGGTCTAATGAGTCCACAGAGTCTTAGCACGATGTATACTGTCTGACGAGTCTAATGGGTC
>JACQRL010000345.1 GCA_016206485.1 Planctomycetota bacterium
GAGGAGGGTTTAAAAGCATCGTTCGCAACTCTTTTTCTGTATCGCCAAATACCTGGGGATTGTGCTCAGTTGCAACAATCGGAAGTTTCAACTGATAAAATGCCTTCGTGACCAGCTTGAGATTTTTCAGTGTCTTATCAAAATTATTTAGAAGGCGAAGCAGTTTGTCCTGAACATCAACAATAATCAGTACGCTATCCGCTAAGGACGGGGAGCTCATCAGACAGAAATTTTTTGCAGGGCGCTCGAAATATTCTTGTAAGTAAACTTCAATTCTGAAAAGCCTTCTTTGAAACGAACAACATCACTCTTGATATTTTTTTTGCTGAGCAGCACTGTCGACAGAAAGTCTGCAATGGTTGTCATATCCGCTTCCTTCATGCCAAGTCTTGTTATTTCCTGAACTCCTATCCTGATTCCATTTTGCACCCTGACATTTTTATCAGTCGGAAGCATGTTGGCGTTAACAATGATATTATTCTGCTCCAGTTTATTCGCAAGTTCATTCGCGGGGCCTATTGATGAAACATCGATGACAACCTGATGCGTTTCTGTATAGTCATGTTCTTTAAAAAGAACTTTCAGTGATTTCGCATCAAGCTCCTCTGCAAGTTTCTTTGCATTCTTGACAACCTGCGTTGCATAGTCGATTCCGAAGTCTTCAAATTCACACAGCGCAATTGCAAGCCCGGCCAATGTGTTAAGATGGTGATTGCTTACAGCTCCCGGAAAACATGCTCTCTCTAATTTTTTATAAAGTTCCTGATCATTTGTTGCGATAATTCCGCGCTGAGTTCCCCAGAAAGTTTTATGAGTGCTTGCTGTGACTATATGAACTCCTTCAGCAAACGGTTTATTAAGCAGTCCTGCCATGACAAGTCCAAACACGTGTGACGCATCAAACATAATTATCGTGCCGGTTTTTTCTGCGACCTGTGAAAGCTCTTTTATAGGCTCAGGAAATAATATCATGCTCCTGCCGAGAATGACTAATCTCGGTTTTTCTTTTATTATAAGTTTTCTTGTGGTCTCAATATCTACGGAGTAATTATCCGAGGCAAGGGGAATATTTTTAATCTTACTGGTATACTTCCCAACAGAACCGAACCCCTGATGGCTTATATGGCCTCCTGCCCCCACTTTATACACAAGTACGCCATCATCCTGAGTCAGAAGACTTCTGAAAACAACATCGTTCGACATTGTCCCGCTTATTGACCGTACTTCGACGTGTTTGGCAGAAAGGTGTCGTTTAAACTCTTCTTCAACAAATGTCTCAATAATATCCACATATTGAGTGCCGTTGTAATATCTGGCGCCCGGATGCCCTTCCGCATAACGGTTGCAGAAATCACTCTGGAGCGCAAACTTAACGATATCGCTTACCTGATTTTCACTTGCTATCAGGTTTATAGTCTGACGCCCTCTCCATTCGTTCTGCTTCTCAATAACATCAAGAATCCTCTTAACTTTATCCTTCATACCCAAAAGGATAAATAATTTGCGTATATGTCCACAATTTGTTGAGAGTTGAGAGTTCTTAATACCATCAAACAACTAATAACTCTCAACTGTTGACTAGGAGACGTTTAACAAATATTTCCACGGAAATACAGAATTCCCGCAGAAACACGGAAAAATACAAAAATATAGTCACTTAAAAGTAAAGTTTCGTTAAGTATCTACTAGGTATGCTGAGCCTTTTCCGGTCAAAATTGCCTTGATATTTTGCAGTGCTATACGAGTCATTTTGATTCTCGTTTCAATCGTTGCGCTCCCGATATGAGGCAGTATGACAACGTTTTTCATTTTTGATAATCTCACAGGCATTTTCTTGTTATCTCCATAAACATCAATGCCTGCGCAGCAGATCTTTCCGTTTTTCAGATACTTTATTACCTTTTGTTCATCTATAACCTTACCGCGTGCAGTATTAACAAGAATTACTCCTTTTTTCATAAGCTTAAACTCTTTGTCACCTATCAAATGAAATGTCTGAGGGGTCAGCGCGCAATTCAGACTTATAATATCAGATTTTCTCAGAAGTGTTTCCAGATTGACTTTTTTTGCCCCATATTTTTTCTCTAAAACAGATTTCCTATTTCTCGACCAGTATAAAACATTCATATTAAAGCCCGTTGCTCTTCTAATGACTGCTGATCCGATTTCGCCAGCTCCTACCACGCCAAGCGTTTTGCCAGCAATATCCCTTCCTAGAAACAGCTCAGGATGCCATCCTCTAAATTTTCCCTGCCGTGTGAATCTATCTGCCTCAACAATCCGCCTGGAACAAGTAAGTATGAGAGCCCAAGCCAGATCAGCGGTAGCTTCAGCAAGCACATAAGGAGTGTTAGCGACTTTAATTCCGCGTTTTTTACAATACTCCAGATCTATGTGGTCATACCCGACAGACATTGTCGAAATTACTTTGAGATTTCGCGCTTGTGCAAGAATCGCTTCTCCATATTTTGCATAAGTCATTGTTACCAGCGCATCGGCAGTTTTTATTTCTTTTTTGAACCTTGAAGTCCCTACATCTGCTACAAAAACTTGGAACATGGAACCTGGAACTATTTCGTACGGATTAATCAACGGCTTTCTGGTGCACAATATTTTCCATTTCATACTAATCATGAAGCATAGAACATGGAACAGCAAACTGAGAACATCGAGTTACGCGGAGGCAATTTGTACAAGCCGGGCCAGACCATCTTTGAGCACATTATTATCAACAGCATATGATATTCTAAAGTTGCTGTTTTTCCGTGAAGCTGTTTTACCAGGTACAACTATTACACTTTTATCAAGGGCTTTCTGGACAAAAGAGTCCGCATCACCTCCGGGCGCCTTTGGAAATATATAAAAAGCTCCCTGAGGCCTTATGAATTCAAATTTTTTTGACAAAATATCGCATGTTAAATCTCTTTTGACACGATAGTCATTTCTTATTTTTGTCTCTATTGCACCATCAGACAAACCTTTTAAACATGCCCGTTGGGCTACGCTGTTTGCGCAGACATATGTGAACTGCTGAAATGTTATCATATGCGTAATAATCTGCGGATCGGCAACAGCATATCCGATTCTCCAACCCGGAACTCCATGAGTTTTTGAAAATGCGCTGACAAGAATGGCATTTTCGGGACAGTATCTGAGGAAAGATGTGTGCTCGAAATCATACATAAAACTGCTGTAAACCTCATCTGAAATAACAAAAATATTTTTTGTTTTGACAACAGAAGCCAGCAATTTTATTTCGCTCTCCGTATATGCAACGCCTGTTGGGTTGATGGGATTATTTAAGATTATGGCTTTAGTCTTGCTTGTGCAGTATTTATCAAGATCTGCGGGCATAACCTTAAAGCTGTTTGGATATGTATCGATATAAACCGGAACACCTCCGCAAATTCTTACAAGGTGTCCATATAAAACAAAATATGGGTCAGGAATTAAAATTTCATCACCGGGATTCACTATGGTAAGCAGAGAAAGCAGAATGGAGCCGGTGGCTCCTCCGGTTACTATAACTTCTTTATCTTTGGTATTAACTCCATATTTTCTTTGCCACCATTCTTTAATCCCATCCCTCAGCTCTTTTATTCCCGCAGTAACTGTGTAGCGGTTATTGCCGGAACGTACAGCTTTCACAGCTTCTTCCTTGACAGAGTCTGGAGCGTCAAAATCCGGTTGTCCAAGCGAGAAGTCAATCGGATTTTTTATCTTCTGGGAAAGCTCAAACATTTTCCTGATGCCCGATACTTCAAACTGCTTAACGCGTTCAGAAAAGTTTGGCATTCATAATGTTATAACAATCCGAAAGATGTTTGGCAAATTACGCAGCAAAGCAAAATATTAACAGAGCTTATTTCTTTTTCCTTAAATTAAAATCCGATTCATATCTCTTAATGAACTCGCCTAAATCTCCTTTCGCTACGTAGAAGCGGCTTTTAATCCTGCTTGATTTGCCAGGTTTTATATTGCCAAAGTTTGGGGCAGAATGTACACAACCAAACTCTGTGTTGCTGAAAAGAAAGACCGCCTCAGCATTCGCTGCAGCCATATAGTAATCTCCTGCTGATCTGAAGATCCAGGCAGCATCTGTACGCTCAGGACTAACAGACATGGAATCATCAGCAAATTGACATTTTTTTATCCCTTCCTTTAAATAGAAGCTTAATCCCGGTCTTTTTTCGTTCACTGTTTTTTTCACATCTGCAAGAAGTTTCATCTTTCCCTTGACTGATATATAAGTTCGCTGCAAGTTTTCATCTTTAAATTTCCTTGCTGCGACAGGATTGAAACAGTTAAACGCGAAGACATCCTGCCATACTTCATCAGTGAGATTTTTTATAGTCATTTCCAGATCAATATAGTCCAGATGGGGAGTTAATTTCACATCATATTCAATGAGCCCGGATTTACTGTACGAATATGAAGCAACCCCTGATTTTTTATCCTCTTTCCATTCAATCTCTTCAGGTTTTACGTCAGGAAAATTAAGGATTAATGAATGTTCCCTGCTGCCGATCGATTCTGGAATGCCAAAAGCGAAGGACTGATCGATCTTTTTTAAATAAACGCCGCAGGTCATTGCTCCCTTAACCGGAGTCAAAACAATTCTTTCTTCGTCAGGATCACGATCCTCGTAATAGATATTAAATCCGGCTATACATAAGCAGAAAATTATCTCATTTAATAACATCTTCTTATTCGGCATATAACATAATATAAGCAGTAACCGGGAATGAGATTCTCAAAACAGTAGTATCAGATTCCTTTTATAAACTTATCACTCGAAAACATCTTAACAGCGAATGGTTCGGTAATTTCTTCCATTGTCGCCCCATAATCATGGGCAATGGAGCGCGCTTTTTCAAGGGCTACATTCGTTATATCCTGACCGGATAAAATTTCATATTCACCGCTGTACCATGAGGCTTCCCAGTCGAAGAGTCTTCTGCATAACAGCTGAAACAGATGGACATTCTTTAGCAAAACTTTAAATATATCGTGATCAGGTGTTGATGATACTATATCTTCAACTTCTCTGTCATACCCATATTTCGGGATGACTGCAGCGATGAATCCGCCCTCACTCATCCAGTCCAGGCTCATTAAAAGATCAGGTGTCCAGTTTTTCACAATACCCTTTTCAAACCTGTAATCAAATGTTTGTCCGGTGAATTCGGTAGGGGTCTCCTTTTTAAATACCCAGATGATCTGTCCGTTGTTGCGAAGTCCGGAAAAAAAATTAATCACAGGAGGGTTAAGATATGGAGATTCTAAAAAATAACTGAAACAGATCCTTGAAAGTTTGAGATCAAGCGCTATTGATAAAATATCCTGCGGCCAGTTCCATACATATGTATTTTTCTCGAATCCCGCGCGGAAAGTCGCAATACCGTTTTTCCAGTCCGGAGAAAGTGTCTTGTCGAATGTTGATAAGAACTCCAGACTTTTATCGAAGTCATCTTTTGAAAACTCAGCAACATTTTTACGTGAATCTTCAAAGTACAGCATATTTCCATATTGTGAGAGCTGTTTCCATACCTTGGTCAAAATCATGGCTGATTCAGGTTTTTCATTTAATTTTCGTACCAACCTGTCAGTAAACAATCTCGAAGGCGATTCAACAGCTATGCATTTATTTTTACCTTTAAGAAAAATCTGAGAGTCCTCCGAAATCTGTCCTATCATGTCCTCATATACACTGAACAGTGAAAAATAGTCACACAACTTAACTAACTTAATATTCTCCTTACCATCGCTATCGATTCTTATCGAATAATAACCGCCTTTATATTGAAACAATTCCGGAGTTTTGATCTCCAGATGTTCACAAAGTTTGCTCCTGATCTCAACGCCAGTTACTTTTCGTCTGACAATCCCTGTAAACATGAAAGCTATGAGTATCACCAAACCCAAAGCAGATATATACCAGACTATCATAGAACTATAGACATCTCATTTCAGTCTAAATAGTCTAATGGGTCTTACGAGTTTTTACAGTCTTTACAGTCAAACCAATCTAAACAGTCTAACGGGTCAATAACAGTCTAACAAGTCTATCTAGTCTAACGAGTCGAACTGAAGTTGTCCCCAGAAGTTGGACAGTTGTAAGGGACAGATCCACGATCTACGCTGCAAGTTCTAGGTTCCATGATTGTGTTCTACGTTCCAAGATCTACGCTCTACAACTTGTTATTTTGATAATTTCGATACGGCTTCCTCTGCTTTGAAGCTTACTTGATAGGCAATGATGTCGTCAATAGCCACATCATAAAAAAAGCATGGCGCTGTATCACTTGTAAGTTTTTGTATTTTTTCCAGATATTCACTAGCGCCGAGCTCTCCCATCGCCCACACGGCAGCTCCCCTTACATAGGAAGAGCTGTCTTCAAGAAAAAATGCGATTTTTTCTTTGTATTTTGTTGCTTTGAGCATACCAAGCGCCCACACTGCTGCCGCCCTGACATGAGGAATATAATCACGCAAATACTTAGCGATAGTATCCTTATGATTTTCTGCCTTCAGGATTCCCAGCGCGCAGAGAACAGCAACTTTAATCTTTGGATCACCTTTGCCTAAAAGCATAGCGATCTCGTCAACTTTCTCTACTGCCTGAAAAGTTGTTAATCCCCAGATCGCTGCAACTCGTACGTTTACAGCATCATCTAACAGACATTTAACTATTTCTTGCGTGTATTCCTTTGCGCCAATCTTGACAAGTGACCAGATTGCTGTCGCCCTGACGCTCCAAGGAATATTAGCTGTACCGGAAATAAAATCTTCATGCTCTGTCCAGCCAGTTGTATGCATCTGCCATGGTTCATGATCGTTAATTTTTTCAGCTATCTGTTTTGAATATTCTTTTGCATTCAGTTTTCCAAGTGCCCAGATCGCAATTCGCCTCTCGAATCCGAATTTGCAGTTCAAATGCTCGGCTATTTCCTTTGCATATTTTGTTTCATTAAATACTACGAACGCCTCCATTATTTGAGCTTTTACAAATGCGCTGTCTGTTGTTTTAAGTATTTCTGCCAGTTTGTCTGAGTACTCTTTTGCCCCAAGTTTCCATAGAGTATTTACAACCGCATACCCGTTTGGAAGTCCCGGTTCGTCCAAGAGCTCAGCAATGTTTTTAGAAAATTCTTTGGCACCAAAAGCTGCCAAAGCGTATATTGCGCTCTGTTTCACACTCACGTCAGGGTCGTGCAGGAATTCAGAAATTCTTTGTGAGTATTCTTTTGCGCCAAGTCCCTTGAGAGTTTGTATCGCAAGCCATCTTATTTGTGAGACTTCATCTTTTAAAAATGATGCTACAATGTCTGAGCGCGGTTTGAATTTCTGTGAAATAAGCTGTTCCATAAACTCCTGTTTGATGTCCGCACCCTTTATGTTAAGTGAAACCCACAAGGTAATTTCCATCAAAAGATCTGTATTGTTTTCTTTATTGTCTGAGCTTATGATCTCCTTAATTACGCTTTTATATCTGTTAATTATCTGTTTTTCGCTTAGATTACGGAATTCCTCCAGCTGTTTCAGGAGATGATTGTCTAGAGTTTTCCCGGTAGATTGCTCTGCATTCTTTCTGAATTCAATCCTTTCAAGAAGCTCTTTGCATTGTTCTATAATCTCTCCTCCATTTGGAGATTTTATGCACTTCACCTCTGCATAATCAGTAAGTAAAGACCTGACTTTGTCGATTTTCCAGTGAGCAATGAGCTGATCTGCTGCTTCCATCCTTACTTTGAAGTTGTCATCTCCAAGCTGCGATATGAGCTTACGTATATCTTCTTCAGAAATATCATTCAATTGTGAGGAAATACCTAAGAACAGGATTACAAACAATAAGTTTGTCATGTAACTATAGACGTTTCATTCCAGTCTATACAGTCTAATGGGTTTTACGAGTTTGAACAGTCTTTACAGTCAAACCAGTCTAAACTGTCTTAACAGTCTGATAAGAGTGCTACTTTTTGGCATTTTTTTGTTCTTCGAGTGTTTTTTTCAGTTCATCGACAAAATGTTTTGCGATTTTGCTAACAGTGCTTTTATCCCAACTCTGTGTCTGTATATTATAAACCTCGCATTCTTTATCATTTTTGACAAGAGGTTCTATTGCTTCTATGAGCTTACTGCTCTCATGTTTTGACAGTCGACTTATCGTACCCATGGTACCCGCAGCCCATGCTGCAGTGCCTCTAATATTTGGATTTTCATTTTTTAACAGCGCAACTAAATCATCCAGGTATTCAGACTCGAGAGGTAAAACGCGCGCCTCTGCCATAACATAAGAATTTAATATGAATGTTGTTATATCTTTTATAAGCTCTCGTACGTCACCCGTGAATAAATTGTTTCTAAACATTGCCCATTTTGCATGGAGTCTGACTTCTTCACTCTCATCTTCATTGGCAACTGCTTCAAATCCTGCAGCAGATTTTTTATCATCATATTTTCTTGCGAGTCTTCCCAAAGCGATAATTGCCGCTGACCTTACCTGCGAATAATCTTTTTCGAGCGTATTTTCATCAATCGAAAGCAGTTTGCTTATTTGCTCAGAATATTTTTTTGCTTCCAGTTTGCCAAGCGCGTAAACAGCGGAAGCCTTGACAAGTTTATTGTTAATCTCCAGATAACGCGCAATATCATCTATATATTTTGTCGCATTTATCTCTGTAAGGAAGCTGATAGCATTTATTACAACGTTTGCATCTAGGTCGTTTAATGATTCGGCTATTTCCTTTTCATATTCTTTTGCTTTTAATCGACGCAGTTCCTGTAAGGCGGAAGACCTGATTAAGGGGTTGTCATCCTCCAGTCTTTTCAGCTCGATTTTTATTTTTTTTTCTCTTTCTTGATCTATTTGGGTAATTGCTGATGTAAGTGAAATAACGTACAATATTAAGAGATTCATTTGACCAAGTGGAACGAAAAATTCACCGCAACCGACCATCATAAATCCTCCTACAACATACAACTAGAGACCTTAATTTTGCTGCTTGGGTGGGAAGACTTATGTAGTTTGTGTAATTGTAGTTAATCTAGATCTTTGTTTGTCCATCCTGATATTACGTTTTCTGCGATAATATGCACTTTTGTTGTAATTTGCTTCCTGCTGAGCGGGTCATATACGGTGCATTCAGACATATCGTTTAAAAGTAATGCAATGTGACTGTAATATTGTTTGGCATTATTGAGCCTTTGCAGGGCGATAATTGCCGTTGCCCTTACAGAGCTGTCAGCGTCTTTAAGCAATCTGGAAATCTTTTTTGATAATTTATTGTTTCCTAATTTGCCAAGCGCTTCAGCGGCGGCGCATCTTATTATAGAGGATTTGCTGCGGAGAAACTTGGATATGCAGGCTGAGTATTCATGTAAACCGAACTCACCGAGTGTCCATATAGCATTGAGCCGGTAGGATGGAACATTCAGTAGCTCGGCGATATTGTGCGCATATTTGGTTGCTCCGAGCATTCCAAGGGCTTTGATGGCGTTAACAGACTGTTGAGAAGAACTTTTATCAAGCAGTTCAGCTATTTCATCCGCATATTCCTCCGCTCCGAGCTCCGCAAGATACAAAGGAGCGTTGCAGCTGATTATAAAATCGTCGTCGCGCAAAAGTTTTGAGATCTCTTTCGCGTATTTAGTTGCCTTTAAGCTTACCAGTGCCTGCGCGCCGCAATCTCTAACATGCGCATTGGAATCGCTAAGTAACATAGCGATCTCGGCTGAATATTGCTCAGCCCCTATTTTTGCAAGACAAAGCGCAGTATGAGCTCGCACTGTTGGGTTTTCATCTCCAAGCAGTAAAGCAATTTCCTTCACGCTGCTGGATCCCTTCAATTTTGAAAGTGTAGATACCGCTTCAATACATATTGTATAATCTTCATTTCGCAGGCATTCTAATATTTGTTTAAGATGTTTCTCCGATCCGAATATTGATAATCCCGCGAGGCCGCAGATCTTGTCCTGCCTGCTCTCACTGTTTAATTTATCCGCAAAAAGATCTGTATATTCAAATGCTTCTAATACAAACAGGGCCTCTATTGCCGATCTCATCACTGCTTCATCATCGAGAAGTCCGGCAATTTTGTTCTTGTGATCTACGGCATTTAGCGATGCCAGCGCGTTGACGGCGCTCTTTCTTACCAGTGAATCCGGATCTTCCAGGTATTTCGCTATCAAGGATGAATAGAGCTTTTTATCCAGATTACTTTCTTTTACAAGCCTTTCCAGATCTGTAATCGATTGGGCTCTAAGACAAGGTTCAGTTGATTCCAAATCCTCGATTAAAGCCGCAGCTTTATCATTTTGGCCCGGATCGCCAGATGTAAACCCCGCCAACAAGAAGAAAAATAATATATCTGCCATCACTAATGTATTAAGCACTTTATTTACTAATAACTTTTTTTAACAATCTGTTTAATTTGCTTGCATATACCATACTTTAGACTGTAGTGACTGTTCAGACTGTATAGGCTCGTAAAAATGTTATTTTATCCATTTCTTTCCCACGCTTCTGATTCTTTTCTGTATATCTTTCTCCTTAATCTTTTCTCTTTTATCATACTTTGTGAATCTGGTTGCTAATGCGATTTCCAGTTTGACTAAATTATTATCAGTTATGTACATCTTAACTGGAATTACTGTGCATGACTTTGCCCTCAGTTTGCCTGATAGTCTGTTTAGCTCATGCTTATGCAGAAGCAGTTTCCTGTCACGTTTGGGGTTGTGATTAATGCCCCCTGCAGGCGCATAGTGTGAAATATCACAGCTGATTAAATAGAGCTCATTGCCTTTAAACCGGCAGTATGACTCATCCAGACTGACGCGACCCTCCCTTACAGATTTGACCTCAGTTCCGGCGAGCTTGATCCCTGCATCGAACTTTTCAAAAAGCTGAAACTCGTTCCTTGCCTTCCTGTTATCCCTGACTACCTTCATTATTTAATTTTATACAAAAATCGACGCAAAAGTTAAACAGTCGTCTCCGAATCTTGATCGGTTAATTGAAGCCTTATGAAACGGTTTATATCAGTTTTATTATTAACGCTGCTGGTCTCATTTGATGTTTCCACTGTTTTAGCTGGAGACGGAAGTCCTGATGACCCAACTCCTTACGAACCTCCCGACCCGCCACCTCCTCCTCCAATTATATATGAATGGCAGGGTCCTGCAAAAGTTGCTGTATTGAGCGCTGCTTCTGATTTCAAAACAGGTACACTCAATGAAAATACATATGTTGTGACAAGTACTTCAAACCACGCATACATTACAGGTAAAATAATCGCATCAAACGGTAAAACAGTTCCAAATGATCCTCCTGTTCTCATACGGAAAAATCCCGACCAGATAATAAATCCTGACTTTACTTTTAACGGAAACGAGGTTGTCGTCGCCGCAGAATTGAATAACTCAACCAGCGGGCATTTTGAGATATGGATGAACATCGTTTCAGCAGGATCTCTTTCCTCAATGTTGGGTTCATCCGGAACAACGATTGGACTTAAAGTACCGGGGCAGGATGGAAGCTCCAACTATCACAAACCGAAGGTTTCAAAGACTCTTCTCGATAATAACGGAGATGATACTGAGTATGGATATGGATTCCTTGCGCTAAAAGAATCGTCAACAGGTTCAGCGCTTCAGTTTTTGCTGGCCAGGGCAGGAGATGGAGACCCTTCTATAGAATTTGTTTCAGCCGTTGATATCACAAATCAGACATATCCAAAGGATAACTGGAATATAATTAGCGAAAAACTTTCATCAGATGTCTATACGATTTGGGAGCAAACTGAAGGAGGTATCACCATATTAAAGGTCTCCCGTCTTGCAAACAACCATAACAACGTATCACCAGCCTGGACAGGAAGTTCCCAGTTTATAAATGATGGAATCACTGTTTTTACAAATGAAAGTGGAACTCTGCTGCCAACATCTGACTATCAGTTCAAGCTCGACAAGGATGGTAATTTAATAATAGTTGCATCTGTTGAGATCGTACCGGGAAATAAAGATGTCCGTCTGCAAAAAATTAATACTGATGGAACTCGGTCATTTGGAAACTCCGGAGCAATTGTGACAGAGACGGAATTCTTCAATGAGACAAAACCATCAATGACATTTATTGGGGCAACAGCTGTTGTTGTTGCTTGGGAAAGAACGGAAGGGGGACAAAAGGACATATATGGACAAAAGTTGCATTTGAGTGATGGCAGCCGTATGTGGGGAATTAATTCAGGAATGACTCAACCTGTAGTTCGACCAGTAGGTACTACAAATCCTGGATCTTTGTCTCCTGGCGGAACCCCCCCTATATCTGGAAGACTTCCTCCTTCAACCTCAACAGTGTTTCAAGGAGGGCTTCCAATTGCTGTATTACCCGGGAGTGAACAGCATTCACCTAAAATTGTACTCTCTACCGAGTTTGATACTTCATTCAGATTAGTTATTTCATGGTTAGATAATCGTGATAATCCCTCTGAAAATAAAATGTATTCCAATGGCCTGAGTGGTGAGGGAGTACTCCTTAATAACTCAGATTTGAAATTGGGAACTACCAATGGAACTCAGGGCCCGACAGGTCTTGAGCCAAATTTTTCTGGTGATGCTGTCGGCGTATATTTCAGCCCGGTTGATAATAATATATACGCAAATTTGGATAATAACGGGTCGACAATCAGACCTTCAGCCCCTGATATTACCAGTACGCAATCTTCTCAGGGAGTCACAGTAAGCTGGCAAGTTGTGTCTAACTTCTCAGTTAATCAGATTGGATTCAGAGTTTACAGAAGAGTTAACGGTATAAACTCAACTTTTCAGCAGCTTGCTAATGTTGACCCGGGAACTTTTACTTATTTAGATGGTCAAGTGCAGCTTTTTTCACCAGCGACTACTGTTTTCTACAAGGTTGCATCATTTATTAATGACACTAATACAGGTAACACTGCCTTTTCCAATCCATCAGCGCAAATACAGATTGTTACTCCAACCAATGGACAGCCAAATGGAAACTACACTAATAATAATGGAGGCGGTTCCGGTCCTGGATCTGCAGGCGAATCAGAACTTGAAAAGGGAGAAGCGCCTGAAAATCCCGGAGAGAATTCGCAGTTTATTCCTGATCCTCCTCCGCCACCCCCCGCTTCAAACAACACAGCACCCAGCAGTCATAAGAAAAAAAATGTAAGTTCTATTTTAGGATGCTCCAACGGAAAGGCATCTGTACATATACCGCGCAACTCATATTCACCTGTACAACTTAGTATAATAATAAGCTTACTAATCATCTCTTGTCGGCTTATTCTCAAAAGCCGCTGAACTGTTAGAGTTTCTACATTAATCTAACTTCTATATTCTTTCCCGCACTTTTATAAAATATTCCCATGCCAGGATTATCCGCAGTAAAAGTTATAGGAGAAAGCATGTATCCTGTCATTAAGGAAGGAGATATTCTATATATAATCAACACAAAAAATATCGATGAAGGAGATATCGTAGTGTTTCAAAAAGGAGACATGCAAATTGCCCATCGTGTTGTAAAAATATCGGGAGACTCAATCACAACGAAGCCGGATTCTCAGCTCGAAAATGATCCTTATACTGTTTCATATGATGAGCTCCTTGGTAAAGTAGTTTGCGCGGCCAAACCGGATGGAACTGTAATAAATCTGGAACCTGTCAAGCAATCAAAACTGGCAAGAAATTTCAGGCAAAATATTGTGAACTTCGCAGGAAAGATCGGCAATATCCGCTTTTTTGCCACGCTTATAGATTGTTTCTCGCCATTAATAATATGTTCAAAAGGGCCTGCAGCTGAGCTGAATTTCAAACGAGATGTCTTCTATAATAGCAGTGGGTTCAGTAAACCGCAAAATTGTTTTAATTTCTATATGTTCAATATACCGGTTGCATCTGTCCTGCGCTTTTCCGACCGCGGCGATCTCATTTATATCAGGAGCTTATTCTCTGGTTCAAGCAGGATTAAAGGCCTTATACATCGTTACTGCAACTTCGGCAAATTTCATCCACGGAAGCACAGAATATACTCGGAATCACAGGGAAATAGAAGAGAATCAGGAGGTTAGATTTTGTACGCTTCACAGCGCTTCTGTGGGTTTTCAGTGATTCGGTGGACCTTTATTGAACAGTTGTTAGTGTTCGATATTAACATGTATGGCAAAGATTGAAGACCTGATAGAGGATTTTCTCCAGACAAAAATCAGCCCGAATACAAAGCGTACATATAGGGCTATTTTAAACGAATATTTCAAAGACTGCGATTCCTCACGTCTCAAAGAGATATCTTATCACGATGTCATATATTACAGAGACACTCTTCTTAAGGGGCAAAAAGACAAAACGACTATAAACAAAAAACTTGCCTGTTTGCGCGGTTTCTTTTCTTATTTAGCCGCCCTTGGTGTCCTAATCAAAAATCCTGCTGACAGGAATCTCGTAAAAGGTTTCAGGATTACAAATATATCCCGTACACTGGGTCTCAATAGAGTAGAAATAAAGTCGCTGCTTGACGCATGTAACGATGGGACGGTTTACGGGCTCCGCGACAAAGCGGTCAGTCTTCTTGGAATAATTGAGGGATTGAGAAGGAGCGAGATTGCGCATCTTAAGATGAAAGATATAACAAGCGAAGAAGGAATCCTGGTTCTGCTTCTGCGTGATACAAAAAGCGGAGATTTCTACAAGGTAAAACTTAAGGCCATGGTGAAAGAAGCTATTAACAAATATATTGATGCTCTTCCGATTAAATTGAAATTTAATGATCATGTATTTATTTCGCTTTCGAATAACTCAAAAGGTAAACCGCTCAGTGATCATTCGATCAATGATATTATCAAACACAGATGCCAGAAGGCAGGGATTGCAAAAAGGATTACATCTCACTCGCTCCGGCATACATGCGTCACACTTGCTCTAGAAGGAGGAGCTCCGATCCCGAAGGTACAGGCACATGTGAGGCATAAGGATCCAAAGACTACGATACGTTATTATAGAGAACTTGCCAACCTAAAAAAAAGCGCGGTTGATTATATTGATTTGTAGAATAGTCGAACAAGTCTACATCGTCTGAACAATCTGTTATATAGGTGGTCTTGCGTAAAATTCATGTAGATCACTGATTGCACCGAATTGGATTGCACTGATTAAGAATATTTTGCCTGACTCTCGTATCTGTGTCATCAAAACTCCTTAATCTGAGGAATCTGTGGAGGAAATCACGCAACGTAACGCAGTTGTAAGCTGGTGGTTTCCAGTTATTTTCCTGTTTCCTGTCTTCTGTATTTTGTTCTTTGTTTCATGATTTGTTAAGTTTTTTGATCAGATTCGAAAAGTATCCTTTATCGTGATCAACGGCAGAAAGTCTCACCACTGATCCGCCGATATCAGGAAAGATCATCTTCAAAACCTCTGTCTGCTGAGGCTTTACAATCACTACCTCGTTCTGAACCCTGTAGTTTTCAACGGTAAGTTTAAGGCTCAGGTTTAACTGAATGTCAGAAAGTTTATTAGTTACATAAATAGTAACTACATCGTTTTCTCCTTCTTTGGTTATTTCCATCTGCAGATCAATAACCGGTGTAATTTTCATCAGAATCGGAAGCTCCGCAGTATATCTGTCATTTCTGTCACCGTAATCAACCCTGATTGATATAACTTTTTCCTGAGGCGGCACAGTCTCCGAGACAGCAAGAGTGAAATCAACGACGATGTTATTCCCTTCGAGTCTGGAGCTGCTTTCAGTCACCCTGACGCCTTCAGGAAGGCCGTTGAGATAAAACCTGGTTCCATCAAGCTTAATGCCAAGAACATTTTCAAACTGTATCCTGGCAAGCTGCGCGTCTCTTTTCAAAGAGATATCCAAAACATGGTCGTCTCTGCCATTTACGCGCACAGAGTTTATAAGCGCAAGTCTGTTATCGGGGATATTATGAATAAGTGTAGGAAATCCGGATTTGTCTACCTGATTCACCGGTTTTAAAAAAACATCAGTGATTGACTGGGAATTCACAAGATCAATCGGGAACTCATCATACTTTGTGTTCCAAATCATTATTATATTGGAGCCGCTGATCTTGAATACATACGCTTCCGCGTTGGGAAGCATGAATCTGTCAAATTTGGTTATCTGCAGGGATGAGCTCAGATAATTCATGGTATTGTACAGCAAAAACTGCCATGCGGGAAAAAGATATCCGTTCTGTTCCTGTATAGGCTCGGCTGACATCATGCTCATCAGGCATTTTTTATCTTTTTTTACATAAAGCTGGTTTACAATATTCTTAAGTCGTTCGAACATATATGTCTGAAATGGAACGCCTGTTTTGGTAATATAATAATCTGAATTTGTGCCGAGATCTTCTGATATGACCGAATCCTGCTGTATATCAAGCTGGCTTGGAGCAATAAGATGAAAACCCTTTCTGAAATCTTTAATATAGATCTGGATCGCTGTTGACTTCGGAAGTTCTCTGGAAAACTCATCGGCAATCACAATCTCGATAGCTTTTATCGATGACAGCAATGTTTTGATCTCCCTATTTCTAAATGTTTCCTCCCAATTCAAAACCGGATTTGAAAACGCATAGAGAAATTCCGTTTTATTCAGTTCACTTTTAAGGGTATTCAGAGTGAGCGCGTCGATTATTTTGTCATCTACAACAGTTATCTTGAAAACTGAGGGATTGAATCTTATAAATTGAGTAAAAGAGGCGTAACGATCTTTCAGCGGATCTATCGAAATTCCAAACCTTGATCCCTTACTTACCACAGACTTGTAGACAGCTACCTCCGAAAGGTAGAGTTTTGGAGAGGATGACTGCTCTTCCAGTTTTAGTCTGTAGTATCCAAGATCCAGGTTTACGGAGCTATCCTGTGAAGAAATCATCATCTCTTTAGTCTCGCCGGTCAGGACATGTTTGATATTCAACTTGTACTTCTTTGACGAGTCAAACGAGGGGATGCTGAGTTTAAGCGGATTCGGATGTTCAAATATCATGTAATCACCTGCCGGGGTAGTCACTTCAAGTTTCGGGTGATATTCAACAAGAACATCATCAAAGATCGCGCTCGACTGCGCCTTGTTTTTTGCGTAAAAAACAATCGCTACCGATATTTCATCAAATCCAGACGGGGTTGTAGTGTATATCTCATGATGAATCCAGTCAGAAATGCCTACCACAGAAGATGATAAGCTGGAAACTATCTTATTATTACTAAAGAATGTCAGCTCTATAAAGGTTTGATTATCTGCAGCACCCTTAATATGCCTGGAAAATGCGTTCACTGTAATATAACCGGACTTGTTAAATTGAACTTTTGTAAGAAATTTTACCTTGCCGCCGAGTGATGTAAGTTTAAATGACTGACCTGATCCGTTTCTCCCCTCAAAATGAACCGAGCCGCTGTTGTAGAAAGGAAACTCGTCACTGGTAATCTGCTCCCACCCGGGATAATCTCCTCTTACATCCGGAACCTGTTCAAATCCCTCACTCACCAGGACCTGAGCCTGCAAAAGCAAGTACAAGGTAAGCATCTTATGATTATATCGTACACAATAAGACTCGTCCAACCACAAAATCACTCAAGTTTACCAGAGACCTACAAACCGCAAGACTATGCAGACTATAAGACCATGTAGACCATAAGACTATGTCTACTATGACTTAACCTTTAATATCTATGCTGCCTGATCCCGATGACGCTCCCTGGCTAGCTTTTGGCCGCCCGCCGCCATTGTTGTTTATATCTATATTTACATCTTCTGCGTTGCTTAAATTTGCTATTTTTATTTCTTTTTGTGTGGAGATTGGAGCGATCGCGGTTTTGGTTTTTTGTCCGATCCGCGCTATACTCTGATTAAAATCAGATTTTTTGCCCCTCACAATCGAAACAAGAGGCCTCATATCCCTCACTCCTATTGCGCTTGCAGAGAAAAGCTCCATACTTATACTATCGACATGATTGAATATCACAAAGGAACAGTTTTAGTCACAGGAGCGTCCGGATTTGTCGGCAGACACGTTATAGCCCAACTTAGAGAATATCAATACAAGATCAGATGCCTTGTAAGAAACGACCCTGAGAAAGCAATGGCATTGATACCTTTTAAATGCGAGCTCGTGAATGGAGACATCTGCGACTCCAGCTCATTAAAAGATGAATATTTCAAAAACATCGATGCTGTCATACATCTGGTTGGGATAATACAGGAATATAGAGACAATACATTTTCGCGAGTGCACGCAGAGGGAACAAGAAATATCGCTGAGTCTGCAAAAAACAACGGAGTTAAAAGATTTATCCACATGAGCGCGCTTGGGACGCGTCCGAATGGCAAAAGCGACTACCACAAGACAAAATGGCTGGGAGAAGAAGCCGTAAGAAACAGCGGACTAACATACACAATATTCAGGCCATCAATAATATTCGGCGAACCGCCGTGCGAGTTTATCAACCAAATGCTTAATCTGATCAATAAACCTCTCTTCACCCCGGTGGCGGGCAATGGAACAAATCTTATGCAACCCATTTATGTAAAGGATGTGGCGAAACTTTTTGTTGATGCGATCTTAAATCATAAAAGCTTTAATAAAGAATTTAATATCGGAGGATATACTCAGTTCACCTTTGAACAGATCATAGACACCCTTGAAATAAGTTATCTCGGCAGGCAAAAGATTCATCTTCATATCCCGATCTGGATGATGACAATCATGGCGCTGATGCTTCAAAATATTTTCGAGAGGCCGCCAATAACAACAGATCAGGTTAAAATGCTAAAAGAGGACAACATCTGCGATCTTTCACAGCTCCTTGAATGTTTTAATATAGAGCTTAGAGATTTTGAAAGCTGGTGCAGAAAAACGATCCCGCGCTGGTACGCGCGTGTGGAAGATGAACATAGAGTCGTAACACAAAAAACCAAGAGCGCCTGATATTAAACTACCCGAATCCCGGCAATTAATCTGGAACCATCCGGCAATCGAATTCGTAACTAATTTAAAAGTTTTTGTTCAAAAGGAGGTTTCTATGAGAAAATTGATCGTTTCGCTGTTTGTTCTCGCGATCGTGTCCGGCTGCTCGCAGGGCATGGGAAATCATTCACATGACCAGATAAAAAATAGCGGCGGCTATTGCAAAGATTGCTCAGTGGGTTATGTAGACGGGAAAGAAGTAAAATGCTCATCCTGTTATGAAATGAAGAAAGACAAGACCGGATGGTGCGAAGGATGTAAGGCCGGCATGGTCAACGGAAAGAAAACAAGCTGTAAAGGATGCGTTGACTCCGCGAAATCAGGGGAAAAGTGCAAGAGCTGTAAAGGATAGCAATACACTACGGCTATATAAAATGGGTCCTGCAGATACTGATTTTGATGTCATAATAATAGGAGCAGGTCCTGCAGGATCCTCAGCAGCAATCTACACATCAAGGGCAAATCTCAGGACACTTGTTATTGATAAGGGAATAAAATCCGGCGCTCTCGGTATTACAAATAAGATCGAAAACTATCCCGGCGTTAAAGATTCCATGAGCGGAGAAGCCCTTATTGACATCATGCATGAGCAGGCAAAATCTTTTGGAGCCGAATTTTTGAAAACAAAAGTTACAGGTACAGATTTTAATACCGGACGTAAAGCGGTTTTTACATCTGAAGGGAACATTCACTATTCGAAAGTCCTGCTTCTTGCCACGGGAGCGATGGGAAAATCAAAATTTATTGCCGGAGAAGAGTCCTTACTGGGAAAAGGCGTATCATATTGCGCGACATGCGACGGCGCGTTTTTCAAGGACAAGACCGCCGCGGTAATAGGCTCAAATGAAGAGGCGCTCGAAGAAGCGCTGTTTCTGACAAGATTCGTGCGCAAACTCTACATAATATCACAAAGAAATACTTTCGACGCCTCGGACGAGATTATTTCAGATATCAAATCAAATCCGCTGATCGAGATTAAACAACCGGATCGGGCATTATCAATAAACGGAAATGAAAAAGTTGAGTCAGTAACAATAAGCCGCGTAAGCGAAGAGAATAAAACAGATCTTCCTGTTGACGGAGTCTTCATATTCACACAGGGGAATAAACCTGTGATTGACTATCTGGCCGGACAGGTTCCTGTCGACCAGAACTCATGCATGCATGTGGATCACGAAATGCAGACAACAATTTCCGGGGTCTTTGCCTGCGGAGATATCCTGTGCAATGATGTTCAGCAGGCCGTTGTAGCAGCAGCCCAGGGATGCATCGCAGCCCTCGCAATAGATAAATATATCAACAAGAAAACAAAATTTGCAAAGGATTATAAATAAACAATACTTCGCTTTAGTGAAATCATATAGCTTACTGCTTGGTTTTTTGCTGATTATAATCAGTTCATGCTCCGATGACGGCAAAGGCGCGCGAAAACATGAACCGGCCGAATCCGGCAGCGCTAAGAAAGATGATCCTGCATCCATAGGAACGGACAAAAAAGAAATTAAGGAGACAAAAAAAATGAACAGACTTGGCAAAGAGGTGAGCCCATACCTGCTCCAGCACGCGGATAATCCGGTCGACTGGTACCCATGGGAAAAAGAGGCGTTTGAGAAGGCAAAAACAGAGAATAAACCGATCTTTCTGAGCATAGGATATTCGACATGCCACTGGTGCCATGTAATGGAGCACGAATCATTTGAAAATGAAGAAATCGCAGAGATCCTCAATAAAAACTTTATCAGCATAAAAGTAGACAGAGAAGAAAAACCTGACATAGATGACATTTACATGAAAGCGGTTGTGGAAATGAATCAGGGCAGAGGAGGGTGGCCTCTCTCCATATTCATTACACATGAAGGAAAACCTTTTTTTGGGGGGACATACTTTCAGCCTCACCACTTTAAAACACTGCTCATGAAGATTGCTGAGACTTGGGCAGGCAGTAAAAATGAAATTATAGTCTCTGCAGAAGAAATAACACAGGCAATGAAGGGAGCGCTCTCGCAAAACACATCTACAGACGCAAAACTTGGCAAAGAAACTATAACAGAAGCTGCGGAGCATCTGAAAAACTTTTTTGATTCTGAATACGGCGGGTTCTCGAGAGCTCCCAAGTTTCCGGCACCTACAACACTTGAATTTCTCCTTATTCATTACTATCTGTCAAACGACAAACAGATTCTTTCAATGCTTACAAAAACAGCAGACTTCATGGCGCTCGGAGGTATTTACGATCAGGTTGGCGGCGGTTTCCACAGATACTCAACAGACGAAAAATGGCTTGTTCCTCACTTCGAGAAGATGCTCTATGACAACGCGCAGCTCATTTCATTTTACGCTAATCTTTTCAAAGTCACGGGCGACCAGTTTTATAAACGAATCTCTACAGAGACAGCAGAATACCTGATAAGAGAAATGAAGGCGTCGGATGGAGGATATTTTGCAGCTCAGGACGCCGACTCGGAAGGGATCGAAGGAAAGTATTATTGCTGGGATAAAACAGAGATAGAAAGATTATTATCTGATGAACAGAAGAAGCTTTTTGCAAAATATATTGAGATCACAAATGAACCTAATTTTGTTATAGACCATGGCGACGTCACATTTGCTTCAAATGTCCTGGCGTTAAAAACTCAGATTAATAGCAGCGATACAGAAGCTTTCAACAAAATAAAGGAGCTGTTGTTTAAAACGAGAGAAAAAAGAATAAAACCTCACACTGACACTAAAATTCTTACGAGCTGGAATTCACAGCTTATCGAGGCATTTTGCAGTCTGTATAAAATCAGCGGCAACTCCAGATACCTGGACGAGGCAGCCGGAATATGCAATTTTATATATGGTAAAATGTTTAAGGATGGAAATTTATATCACAGCTATGCGAGGGATACTGTTAGAACTACAGGTCTGCTTGAAGATTCCAGCTACCTGTGCAGAGCGCTCCTTACACTGTATGAGGCCACCTTTAACGAGAATTATATTTTAAAAGCGGAGCTGCTCGCAGGGCAGATGAAGCAGATTTTTTACGATTCCAAAAACGGAGGGTTTTTTGATTACGATCCCTCGACCGCCGAATACATCTACACTATGAAAGATCCTCATGACGGTGTCGCGCCATCTCCGAACGCCACTGCGATAGAAGTAATACAGAAGCTTTATACAATTACATATAATGAAGAATATGGAAAGCTCGCAAAGGATTCTTTGAATTCATTTTCTCTCTACCTAAACAGGTTTCCTGCAGCATACACATCACTTACAAAATGTCTTGCTCATGAAGAGCTTGGGCTCAGTCAGATTGTCATAGCTATGCCTGACAGTGGAAAATCTGAGTTCATCAACTCTCTCAATTCAATCTACCTTCCGTTGTCGCAGATTTTTATTTATTCAAAAGGATCAAAGTTGAGCGTGGTTAAAGACAAGACTGCCGTTGAGTCAAGGGAAACAGCCTATGTGTGCACAGCAAAGACCTGCACCCCGCCAATCACTGACATAACAAAACTGAAGGAAATTTTATCTGCAACCAAATACTAATAAGGAGGTTATAATGAGAAAATTTATTGTTGCCATCTGTTCGATTTTCATTTTAAATGTTCTTGCTTTTGCGGTAGTAAACTTCTCTTTCGATGATCAGCTAAAAAGCGCAGTTAAGAGAGTTATAAGACAGTATGGAGACTTCATCGTACTTATAAAATATAAAGTGCCGCAGGGTGGTGGCATACCGGATCCTGATGAACCAGTTGCAGGCGATAATCCGATAACTTCCGGAGGTTTCCTGTTAAATGAAACAGGAATTGTCGTCGCGCATTCAGTGCCGCAATCAGTTTCTCTGGCGCTCAATCCGGACGATCCCGCCAAATCTGCCGAGACTATTCCTCAGGATATAAGTATTGTTCTGCCAAACGGGAAATCTGTCCCTGCTGATTTTATATATTCTGACAGGACATATTCGCTTATGTTCCTGAAGATCAAAAAAGATGCTCTCGATAAGGAAAAAATCGAGCTCCAGCAGCTGCGTTATCTTACAAGCAGCAAACCGGAAGTCGGCGACGTTATTCTGGGACTGGAAAGAAAAACAGAGCGTTTTGATCACGCCATTAAGGTAAGATTTAACATCGTAGATTCATCCATCACGAAACCTTTAAAGGCATACGGGTGCGCTATGACATTCGGAGATGTGATGCCTGTGTTTAATATGAGCGGAGATCTGCTTGGACTCGCGATAAACTACGCTTATGATAAAGAACTGGATATAGATATTACGGAAGAGCTTTTAATCCTCATTGAAACGCTTGAACCGCTGTTTGAAAAGGCAAAAAAATAAAGCGTAGAACATAAATCGTGGGGCGTAGATCGTAGAACATAGAACTTACTTTTTCATCAACGTATAAGTTTTAGATCTGTGCACAGTTTTTCCACTGACACCTGATTGATGTATGGCAATGGACGATTTCTTCCTTATGGAACAAGCAGTAAATTTGAGAATATAGGAAAAAGTGTCTGCTTACTTTTGAGTTTATGCGGCTCCACGGTCTTTGCCAAGTTTACAAGTTCATCCCACACTGCCGGAATCTCACATCCCGATTGCTCATCAATAAGTATTGGTTCCGGATAGAATCGTTTCAGAAAAAGAACAACTTCAAGGGGGGAAGTGCCCGCGCACTTTAATGCATACCCATTTATTTCAATACATAATTTAGGGCGGAATTTCTCTATGACATTCAGCATGCCATTTAATATCAGCATCTCGCTTCCTTCAGCGTCTATCTTAACAAAATCCACATTTTTCACCGGATTGATTTTGAGAAAATAATCATCTAATGAAACAGAAGCGACTGATATCTCGCGCGAATGTGTGTGTGTAATAGAAGCGTCCGGAAATAGCGAAGATACTCTGGCCTCTTTTGTGTCGATGAAAAAGTTGACCTGCAGCATTTTATCCGCTACAGCTTTATTTATTAATGTAACATTTCTGCACCTGTTGCTTATAATATTATTCTTCAGCACACGAAAAGCGCCTGCATTCGGTTCAAAGGAATATACCGCTCCATTTTTAACACTTTTCGACGCGAACAACGTGTACAGTCCGTCATACGCGCCTATATCAACAAAAATATCGCCCGGTTTCAAATATTTTGTAATTGTCAGGACCTGTTTTTCAAAACCATCAGCCAATAAGTTTGTCGCCATATCCGTATATTCTGCGTATGGCCAGAACCACAGCCGTTCTTCTTTATCTACACTCTCGACAATAAAACCTTTGCGCATAAAGAACAATCTTAAAATAAGTTTGTATAGCAGCGCGATAAATTTATTTTTTCTTAACCGGAACCCCCTAAACATTTTTGATATAATACATAATATTTTCAGCTATTAAATTATGTTGATATCCGCTGGATATCAATGCCTGACGCAAGCGCAGAATCTGTTAAAATCACGAAATTTTGAGAAATCGCGGAAGAAAAATCAAAAATATGAGGGGAATTTCCATCCTTTCCGCAATTTGAGTCACTTTCGCAGGTACTATTTTTGAGGAGTACATTATTTATACCCTAGTCGTCGGTTTCAAGTACCTCAGGACCGTTAGTGGGCAACTGGGCCATCAGTTCCGGTTTTGGTTTTACCACAACCATTATATGCCATCCGAATTTTCTTTCCAAAAATTTAAACAGGCTGACGGGCATGAGTTTGTATAACAAGACTTTTCTATACTTGTGCTCTATGTAGTCTTTTATTTTATATGGAAATATATGATCTTTATAAATATCGATAATTTTATAGTCCTTGAACAACGTCTTTACATCCTTAAGCGAATATGCGTAGGTAATGGGGCAGTTCTTTTGAGCTTCGGAACCGCTTTTTATAACACCTTTTTTTGACCATTTGAACCACTTTCCGGAGCCAATTATGCGTGAAAACACCTTAAAGCTCCACTTGGCATAGACCATCACCCTGATTTCAGTATCTTTGTGGCAAAACTTTTTTATTTCTTTCAGGACCTCGTATGGGTTTGGAACATGATGTATAACACCGAAGGAGTATATAAGATCATACTTTTCAACAGGCACGAATGAACTAAGGTATTCAGAGTTACACTTATAGAATCTTGCCCTTAGTCCGTACACCTCAAAACGTTTTCTGCATATATTGAGGCTTTCACCCGAAATATCAACACATGTCAGGTCGGCTCCATGTCTTGCGAAATTTATTGAATCTGTTCCTATTCCACACCCTATTTCCAGAACTTTTGCCCCCCCCCATCTTTCGAACCGGGCAAACTTTGGGATATGCGGCTCCACAAAATATTTGCGCTTTTCGACCTCGTCAAAGTATTTTTTTGTGCCTACCGGTTCAGTTGAATGTCTTATATTGCATGGACGTCTGTCCCAGAATTCTTCTACTTCATGTATTAAGTCTTCACTCATATCAGCCAAGCGCTCCTGATAACTTACTAACACTATCGTCGAATTCTACATAATTACAGCCGTGAACTCTGTTTCTGCAAGTTTTATCGGGGTAAAGTCCCGTGGCAACCTGCATGCCACCTCTAAATGCAGCGCTGCCGCTATACATAAGAATTTTATGCGGACTCATTGTCATGTTTGAAAAGTTTTCTTTTAGTCAACCTCAACAGTTCTCTGAAATCATTGATATCTGCATCTTTCTGTGCGAGCCTTAAAAACCACTCATGAAATTTGTTATAAATCGTTTTTACTGTCCTGATCAGTGCTGCATTAGA
>JACQRL010000347.1 GCA_016206485.1 Planctomycetota bacterium
CGGTGAAATCTGTGGAGGAAATCGCGAAACGTCGCTTAAATGTATTTCTAGCTCCATTTTAATCCGTATACGGAGATTTTACACTGCTATCACCTTGCTACTGTCTTCTGACTTCTGTGTACTGTCTACAATTCATACAATATGTCCATTTTCCAAACACCAAGAGATTATTGGGAAAAAGTCAGTTTTATTCAACAATTTCACTGGGGTGTACTGCATTGCGGAAACTAAGTATGGCATCGGATTTGCCCTTAGATGGATATGTTTAATATGGAGGCAAAAATGAAGAGATTGATGTTGGGTCTGGTAGTTGTTTTTGTAGCTGGAAGTTTTGGAGATGCGCAGGGGGTAAGAGGAGGCGTCAGGGGTGGCGTTAGAGGGAGTACAACAGTAGGAGATTACACTACTTACTATAATGTTGATGATGGTTTATTCTTTAGCGGGACATTCGCTGGAAAACCACGTACAAACTCTTCACTTTTTAGGGGAATGGCCGAAGGGAGTATACTCAGCAGAGGGATGGCAGAGGGTGACATACTTAGTTTTGTGATCTGGGATGATCAAGCTGATGCAAGGGGGATGGCAACTGGTAATATTCTCAGTAGAGGAGAGGCGGATGGAAATATACTTAGTATTGTGGTTTGGACTAGTCTAGGTGATGATTAATGCTGTTATTCTGCTCAGATTATTCCTTTTGATCTGAGCAGATTGATTTTCTCCTGTTTCATATTTAGCAATTGTGAAAGTATTTCAGCAGTATGTTCGCCGAGTAGAGGAGATGGTTTGAAGTTGGATTTCACGTCCCCTGTTTTTATCGGTGACCCAAGAGATGTTATTTCTCCAGCGAGAGGATGTTCATATTTAATGAGCATGTCGCGGAGTTTGAGCTGTTCCATATCTAATACATGTTCAATCGTGTTGATCGGAGCGCATGGTATCCCTTCTTTCTGGAGCGCTCTGAGCCAGATGTCTCCGCTCTGAGCAAGGAATATCTTTTCAAGCAGCGGTTCAAGTATTGATCTGTTTTCGACGCGCAGTTTATTGGTATAGAATCTTCTATCTTCAGAGAGCTCAGGATGTTCTATTGCCCTGCAAAAACTTCCCCAGAATTTTTCAGTGAATACAGCTACGACTATATAAATATCTTTTGTTTTGAAGGCTCCATAAGGTACGCACGACATATGTCTTGATCCCTGAGGACCGGGCACATTTTTATCTGTAAGATAGTATTGCGCAACATATGTAAGCATCGAAGTTAGAGAGTCAAGAAGACTTATGCTTATGTGCTCGCCATGTCCTGTTTGGCTTCTTCTGTAAAGAGATGAGGAAACTGCTAGTGACGCAAATATTCCCCCTGCAAGATCACCGAGTGGTATCCCCATGCGAACCGGCGGTTTCCCGGGCTCTCCCGTAATGCTCATTGCGCCGGAATAGGCCTGTATAACGAGATCAAACGCAGGTAGCTGCGCAAGCTCTCCTTCTTCTCCAAATGATGTTATCGAACATGTAATCAGGCGCGGGTTGATCTTTGAAAGCGTTTCATGATCGCACTTCAGACGTTCAAGTATCCCCGGCCTGAAATTATCCAAGACGATGTCACTTTTGGCAACAAGATCATAAAAAATCTTTTTTCCTTCATCAGTTTTCAGGTTTAGTGTAAGACTCTTTTTATTGCGGTTGATAGACATAAAGTACGCGCTTTCTGATTTTATAAATGGTGGGCCCATTTTTCTTATCTCATCACCCTCACCCGGTTCCTCAATTTTGATTACTTCCGAACCAAGATCAGCAAGAAGCATGGTAGCATATGGTCCGGCAAGCATTCTTGTAAGGTCAAGTACTCTGAGTCCTGAAAGCAGATTTTCGGAGCAGTTCATTTTAAAAATGAGGCTCTTTGAACCCCCCATAAACTGATTTTATCGCTGATGTGATTTCACCAACAGTTGCCATGGATGATACTGCATCGGTAATCGAAGGCATTATGTTCTGATCCTGTTCACAGGATTTTTTTAGATAATCAAGGGCTTTATTAACTGAGTTTGAGGATCTTTCAGATTTCAGTTTATTCAGACGCTTCAATTGGGCTTCGATTTCTTTTTTATCTGTTTGGTATACTTGAATATCCTTCTGTTCAGTGCAGCTATCATTTTTTACATACTTATTGACTGCAACTTTTGGAGTTTCACCACTGCGAATCTTCCTTTCATAGTTGTATGCTTGCGCGGACAGCTTGCGTTGGAGATTCCCTTCATTAATGGATTTTATAATTCCTCCCATCGACTGGATCTCAGACATACTTTCTCTGATCTTTTTTTCCATTTCATCTGTCAATGCCTCTACAAAATAAGATCCTGCGAGCGGATCAACTGTATCACACAAGCCGACTTCATCAGCAAGTATCTGCATAGTTCTAAGAGAAAGCAGTGACGCTTTTTCGCTTGGGATGGTGTAAGCTTCATCGAAACAACAAAGAGCCATTGTCTGTGTTCCTCCGAGCGCTCCGGCGAGTGCATAATAAGCCCCGCGAATTATATTATTTTCCGGTTCCTGAATAGTGAGCCCTGAACCTCCTCCTCCTGCAATCATTCTCAACAGCATGCTTTTTTCATCAGCGGCTTTAAATTCATTTTTAATTATCTTTGCCCAGAGCCTGCGACCTGCCCTGAATTTTGTGACCTGTTCCCAAAGGTTTCCATAGACATTAAAATTAAATGAGAATCTTCCAGCGACATCATCTGCTTTGAGGTTTCGCTGAAGTGAGCGTTCGAGATAGCATTTAGCAATTTCAAATGCGTATCCAATTTCCTGTGCGGGTGTTGCGCCAGATTCTCTTACGTGATAACCACATATACTTACCGGGTTATATTTTGGATAATTTCTGCACGAGTATTCAATTATATCTGTGACTATCTTCACTGATGGTTCAACAGGAAAAATCCATGCTCCTCGTCCGATGAATTCCTTTAATATATCATTTTGCGCGGTTCCTCTTATGTTTTCCGGTTTTAATCCCTGTTTTTTTGCTACAAGAAAAAACATTGCGACCAGAATCGGAGCTGTCGCATTTATGGTCAGAGAAACAGAGATTTTATCAAGCGGGATCCCTGAAAGTGCCTCTTCAAGATCGTTTAAAGTGTTCACAGACATTCCTACCCTTCCAACTTCTGCGAGTGCTTCATCACTATCTGAATCAAGCCCCATTTGTGTAGGGAGATCAAATGCCACATTGAGCGCATTCTGCCCATGATTAATCAGAAACTTAAAACGCTCGTTTGTCTGCTGCGGAGTGCCAAACCCTGCATACTGTCTCATTGTCCAAGGTTGCTTTCGATACATCAAAGGATGTATGCCGCGCGTGAATGGGAACTCTCCCGGTCTGCCGATATCGGCTGATTTTGCATCTTCCTGAGTATAAACCGGTTTTACTTCTATTCCGGATTCCAGCGAAACTTTTTTCGTGTTTTCTTCAGACACAGTTATCCCACTTTTTCCATCACAATATTTTTGATTGTATTAACAATTTCCTCGTGAGGTGTATCTAACCGGAAGACAGCTTTGATACCGAGTTTTTTGAGCTCATTTTCATCTGATTTCGGAACCACACCACCGAGCACAACAAAACCATCGTAACCTGCCTCTTTTAATTTCAATATGATTTTTTCGCACACTTCTTTATGAACTCCGGAATGGATACTTAAACCCACAACATCAACATCCTCTTCGACCGCTGCCTTAACTATATATGAGACAGATGCATGCAGACCGGAGTATATTACTTCCATACCTGAATTACGAAGAAGCTGACAAACAACTTTTGCGCCCTTATCATGACCATCCAGTCCGGGCTTTGCTATCAACACTTTTATCCGCCTCCTGTTTCCTGACTCCTGACTCCTGTCTTCTATCTTCTGATCTGTCATTTTTTTGATGAGATGATTGTTACGGATGAAACCGATCCCGGCCCGCCGAATACCTGCGCAAGCCCGGTGTGCGCGCCGCTGACCTGTCTTTCTCCTGCTTTGCCCTGAAGATGGCGTGTGATCTCATAAATTTGCCTGACACCTGTAGCGCCAACCGGATGTCCGCACGATAACAATCCTCCGCTTATATTAACTGGAAGTTTTCCTCCGCGTTGAGTTAATCCATCTCTGAGCATGCGAGCTTCATCACCTTTTTTACATAAACCAAGATCAGAATAAAGTACAATCTCAGAGATTGAAAAACAATCGTGGACTTCAGCGAGGGATAGTTCGCTGAGAGGATTGGATATCTCTGCCTTTGCATATGCAATTTCTGCCGCCTTTTTTGCCCCTTTGAATGTGATGAAATCAAATTCAGAATCAAAAAATGGCTGATCCCATCCTGATTCGACACTCAGTCCCACTCCGCGAATATAGACAGGCTTTTCGTTTTTGAATATTTCTGAATCTTCATTTCTGACAAGTATAAGCGCTGCTGCCCCATCTGTTGTCGGACAGCAGTCAAGCAGAGTCAAAGGGTATGCAACCATTGGAGAACGGAGTATATCCTCACGTTTTATTTCTTTTTTGTAAAATGCCTTTGGATTCAGTACAGCATTCTTGTGGTTTTTTTCGGAGACGCAGGCGAGATCTTCACGTGTAAGCCCAAACTCTTTCACGTATCTGTTTGCAAACACTGCGAATGTTCCTGCAGCTGTAAATCCCTTTTGATAGTAAGGATGTCCCGTTTCAACCATCATCTTGACTATGCTTTGCTGAGGCGAACGATCGCGCTGTTTTTCAACTCCAACGACCAGGGCAACGTTAACATCTCCTGATAATAAAGCATTCATTGCGTTGCGTACAGCATCGGCACCGGAGGCGCAATAATTTGAAACCCTTGTTATCGGAATCCCGTAAAGTCCCAAGGTCTCTGCCAAGTCAAGTCCGGAACGACCCTTATACACACCTACATCAGGAAAAGCTGTAGATAACCATGCTCCATCTATCTGCGGGATCTTTATCCCCGCCTCCTTGATGGCTTCCAGTGAAGCTTCAGCAATAAGATCGTTGTATGATTTTGTAAATAGTTCACCGAATTGCGTGCACCCCGCCCCGATTATTGCAATTTCAGGTTTCATAATAGCACTGCTTTCCAGAAATAGTTGGGTAAGTTATTTCCGGAATGATATCTTCTCAGTACAAACTTAACTTTGTTCCCGATTGCTGTTTCATCCGGAGAGCAATCAGCAGCCTGAACTGTTAAGCGTCCTCCTCCATCAAGATCCACAACAAGCATTGTAACAGGCGGATTTGGAGTCGGTACATAATACTCATGGGCAAAAGTGAAAATTGTCCCTCTTCGCTCCAACGGTTTCTGTATAAATTCTGATTGTTCATGGCAGGATGGACAGATCGACTGCGGGATTGTATAGATTTTATTGCAATTTTTACATTGGATCCCATTAAGGTTGAGCAGAAATTGCTGATCTCTGGACTGTATGATTTCAGATGTAAATGTAGAACGCATCGGCTCAGACTTGTCCATAAAAGTTCGAATATTTCTAAAATGTTCGAATCCGTTTATCAGTGCAGCTTTTTGACCGGTCGGCAGCGCGGCAAATTTTTCAAACTCTGTTGAAAGCGCCGTGATACGTGCTCCTCCGCCGAGCGAACAAAGATGTATGATATCTCCGTGTTTCATTTGAGTCATACTTAAAACAAGAAATGGTTGGACACATCCTGCAAATCCAATTGTGTGGATAGGATCATCAATGAATCTTGATTTGGCAAGCTGCGGTAAACGCCTGACAGCTGAACTTATTTTGTCGTCGAACGCAGAAAATCCGAATATTTGAGGTTTGTCTATCTTGCCAAGCAGTTCAGAAATGCCTTGTGAGACTTTGCTCGTGGTAAATCTGATATCATCAAAGATTTTCGTAGAGCCATCAGAATTACAAATGAGCGGTTCAAAAGTATCTGCTGAATAAAAATTGCCGGCAGGTTTAAACATATGCCTGTTCCCTGCCATATCTGGCGTTATCAGAATTGCGCATGATGAATCTGCAAAGGCTATTTCCGGATTGCTTAATGCGTATTTAGAAAGCGCTTCGGTAGCAACAAGCAGTACATTTTTTCCGGCTGCCGCAGTATGAAATGCCAAAGAAAGCGTATCGAAAGCGCAGTTCCAGGAGCCGCTGATCACAGTAACGGGCGTACTCAGTGAAAGTCCAAGGCTTGAAAGAAGATATGCTCCGCAAGGCCATGAAGGCAGGGTGTTGGAACACAAAAAAATGTGATCTGGGACAGTCTTTGTTTGTTCAAGACATCCCGAAGCGGCATTCCACGCCATAGTCAGTGCGTCTTCATCAAAGTTAGCAACTCTGCGCTGAGACTTATTGTTTAAAATATTAGTTCCAAACGCGCGATTAATTTCTTCTCCGCTAAGAACTAAACTTGGACTATATACTGTGAAATAACTTATTGAGCTTGCTATTCCACATGCCGGACTCATAGATGATCTTTAATATATTAAACTTTCTTAGCCAGTTGCATAAAAATTCTGATGCATCAGTTAAATTGCGCTGTTTCATGTGAAGTCGAGATGACGTTTAATCAAATAGTAGCTGTGACTTTTTGAGTCGATTTGTGTAGTATTCCCCATTCATGCGAAATATCGCACAGTTAGTTTCTGGAAAAAGTTTTTTCTCCGGAATAAATAATTGGAAAATGTATTGTAGTTTCTAGAAAGCTTGCGTCGTGTTGCGCGTAATCTATTATAAAATCCTTGATGTCTGTTAAACTCAAAATCGGGATCGATGTCGGCGGCACATTTACAGATGTAGTTGGAATAGATGAGTTCGGAAAGCTGACTGTTGTCAAGACACTTACGACGCCCGGAGATTTTGCTGCAGGAGTCATAACTGGTATAAAAAAACTTTTGAAGCATGCCAACGCTGATAACAAAAGCGTCGACATAATAATTCATGGGACTACAGTCGGAACAAATGCGCTTCTGGAACGAAAAGGTGTTAAAACAGGATTGCTAACTACAGATGGATTCAGAGATGTTCTTGAAATTGGAAGGGTCCAGAGACCTGAAGAAGGTCTCTATGATTTTAATGTAGATAATCCAGCACCACTTATTCCACGAAGATACCGGCTGGAAGCAATTGAGCGTGTAGATAGTAAGGGGAATTTAATAGTGCCTCTTGATGAGAACTCTGTAGTCAAAGCAGCTGAAGTTTTCAAGAAGGAAGGGATTTCTGCCATAGCGGTATGTTTTGTATTTTCATTTCTGAATCCTGAACATGAACAGCGCGCGAAAAAGATATTAGAAAGAGAACTTCCTGATACGTTCGTTTCGATATCAAGTGATATTGCCCCGGAATTCAGGGAATTTGAGCGGACATCAACTGTCGCAATAAATTCATATATTGGGCCGTTGATTGATAACTATGTGTCAAAGTTAGAGGGCAGGATTCTCAGTGAATTTCCAAATGCATCGCTCAAACTTATACAGGCAAACGGAGGCTCGATGCGCGCATCTGCTGCTACTGGTCGCGCAGCAAATCTTATAAACTCTGGACCGGCGGGTGGAGCGACTGCTGCATCATTTTTGGGGAGACATATCGATGTTCCGCACATTATAGCCACTGACATGGGAGGTACATCATTTGATATCAGTCTTATAGAAAAGGGAGCTGGTAACGTCACTACTGATTCTAAATTTGAGGGGTTCCCGATAAAAGTTCCTATGTGTGAGGTTACAGCAATTGGCGCGGGAGGCGGAAGCATTGCATGGATCGATTCCGGAGGCGCTCTCAATGTTGGACCTCAAAGTGCTGCTGCTAGTCCGGGTCCTGCATGCTATAACTTTGGTGGGAAGTTACCGACAGTCACCGATTCGAATCTTGTTCTTGGAAGGATAAATTCAAATCTTTTGCTTGGAGGAGAGATTAAACCGTCAAAACTCGCGGCAGAAGAAGCAATAGCTAAAGTGGTTGCTGATAAACTTGGAATGACTATTGAAGAGGCCGCATGGTCAGTTATTCGAATCATAAACGCGAAGATGGCGAAGGCAATTACAGTGCGCTCTACTCAGAAGGGATATGATCTCCGTGAATTTTCTCTTGTTCCATTCGGTGGCGCGGGCCCGTTGCATGCTGCAGAAATTGCCGCAGAACTCGGGATCCCAAGAATAATTATCCCGCCTTATCCGGGCGCGTTTTCAGCTACCGGTCTTCTTATTGCAGATACGAGATATGATTTTGTTCGTGCATTTTACCGTGAGCAGGCAGAAACTTCTCCGGAGAATTTATGGGGAGCATTTATTAACTTAACTGCATCCGCTGAAAGAGAACTTGATTCTGACCAGGTCGATATCAAAAACAGAAAAATACTCTGGTCTGCTGATCTCAGATTTGAAGGGCAGTCATATGAACTTAATATTCCTGTTGGCGAAAATATTCACAAAAATAAAGATCGCTTTGCCAGATCTGATGTTGAACGAATTTGTTCAGATTTTTCAGATACTCATGAGAAAATTTATGCGATAAAGTCACTGGCTGAAAAAATCTACTTTGTTAATCTCAGAGTTACAGGTATAGGCAGTTCAAAACAGTTCAAGCCTTTTGAGCTCGCTGAAGGATCACCAAGCGCATCGACTGCTGTCAAGGAACAAAGAAATGTCTATTTTGGTAAGTGGTTGTGTTCAGATATCTATGACAGGCAATTACTAAAATCAGGAAATCTTATTAATGGGCCTGCGGTGATAGAAGAGAATAACTCCTGTACGGTGATTCCACCTGCCTGCAGCGCGAGAATAGATCGAATGGGTAACATAATTATTTCTATTTAATGAGGAATCAATGAATTACACAATAGATCCTGTGACGATGCAAGTGGTCAGATATCGCCTTGAACAGGTTGCAGATCAGATGGGATATACAATGGTCAGAACATCCAGATCTACAATAATAAAAGAGATCATGGATATCACTTGCGCAATTTTTGATGAGCAGGGCAAAACCATCGCTCAGGCGCACCACGCGCCAATGCTCTTGACAGGATTCGAGATTACGATGGCAGAGTTACTTAAGCGTATTCCGCTTTCTGAATGGAAAGAAGGAGATGTCATTATTTCAAATGATCCATATCTGGGAGGGCAGCATCTTACTGATCTACAGACGTTTGCTCCGATATTTTATGAAAACCGAATCACTGGATTTGTCGGTACTATTGCGCATCATTCAGATATAGGAGGTTCGGCACCGGGAAGCGTGGCGGGAGGTTTAACTGAAATCTATGCAGAGGGTTTGCGCTTGCCGATGGTTTATTTGTATCGTAGCGGCAAGGAAAACCCTGATGTATTTGATATTCTTAGCGCGAATATAAGAGTTCCTGATAAGACACTTGGTGATGTGAGGGCTCAGGCGGCAGCATCATTTGTAGGTATAAGAGAAGTGAAAAACATATTTGAAAAGTACAGTCCGGAAGTTGTTAAAGGGTGTATGAAAATGCTCATGGATTATTCTGAAAAAAGAATGAGAGCGGGACTTTTGAAGATTTCGGATGGCGTGTATTCGGGAGAGGATTTTGTAGATGATGATGGTATTGAAGACAAGCCGATCAGAATATGCGTAAATATTCATAAAAAAGGTGACACAGCTTCAGTGAATTTCGATGGAACTGATCCTCAGGTTAAGGGAAATATTAATTGTCCGATTTCAACAACACATGCGGCAGTTTACTACGCGCTCATTTGTGTGATAGATCCTCATGTCCCGCCTAATTCCGGTTGCTACAGACCGTTTACTGTAACGGCTCAACCCGGGACTGTTGTGAATCCATTACTGCCGGGAGCAGTTCAGGCGAGAACAAACACATCTCAAAAAATATCAGAGGCGACGATCCGCGCGCTTTCCAAGGCTCTTCCCGAAAAGGTCACTGCAGGAAGTCATGGGAATATTATGACCTGCGGTTTCAGTGGATGGCATCCGGGGACACGTAAACGATTTGTTTATATTGATATTCAGGGGGGAGGTGCCGGCGCGCGTCCTGGCAAAGATGGCAGAGATGGCCAGGATTCACACCTTGCCCGATTTATGAATACTCCTGTTGAGGCAGCAGAACTCGAATGTCCTGTCAGAATAGAAAGGTATGAGTTGATCAAGGACTCGGGAGGTCCGGGCAAGACTCGCGGAGCCCTTGCTCTTAGGCGTGATGTACATTGCCTGGCAGAAAACATGACTTTTTCACGTTATGCTGACAGGCAGAAATTTCCACCTTTTGGGATACTTGGTGGTAAAGATGGAGCAACCGGGCGTTTTGTAAAAAATCCTGCATTAGATAACAAACAGATGAAATCAAAGGGTCTGGATTATCTAAAAAAAGATGATGTCATATCGATAAGAACACCCGGTGGCGGCGGGTATGGATCTCCATTTGAACGTGATCCTGCATTTGTTCTTAATGATGTCTTGGATGAAAAGATTTCGATTGAATCGGCGGAACAGTTTTACGGTGTTGTAATTGACAAGAAAACACTCACAGTTGATCTGAAACGAACAACTGATAAGAGGAGCTCTGGTGGCACAAAAAACAGATCATAACAGTATTTTATCCGGAATTGAATATGATCCATCTAATGGCGCGCTTATTTTCAACAACACACGCTATCTTTTAATACGTCCCGAAACAATAATTGGCTTCCAGAAAAATTTAGAGGTCGCGTTGGGTAAGGATAAAACAGCAGAGGTTTTATATAAAGGGGGATTTGAAGGCGGGTCGCGCACAGCAAATAAGTTTATGAATGAACAAAAATTATCTGCGGAGCAAATATTAAAATTTATGTGTGACATGGGGACACAGATCGGTTGGGGCGCTTTCAAAGTTGGAAACTTCTCAGACGTATTATCAAAATTTGAGTTAACAGTGAAATCTTCCGTATATGCTCAGGCGTATGGACAATCGACTGCTCCTGTATGCCATTTTATCAGTGGAGTATTTGGCGGTGTATCATCAATTATTTGTCATGAAAAACCAAAGGTTAAAGAAATCCAGTGCAGTTCGTCAGGGGCTCAGCTGTGCAGGTTTGCCACGATCTCAAATAAATGATAAATTTTTCAGAAGAAGAAATACTCTTTCGTTCTTCAGTAGAACGATTTGTTTCTGAGAAAATAAAACCGCTTTCTGATGAGATTGACAAAAGCGATTCATTTCCCCGCGAGATGTTCTATGAGTTGGGGAAACAGGGGTATCTGGGACTGCGATATCCTGAAGAAATTGGCGAATCAAACGCAGAATTTGTGACTTATTTAATTATGGTTGAAGAACTTGCGCGCGGCTCTCTTGCCGTTGCCGCTGCTGCAGCGATGCAATCTCTTATGGCAACAGATTTTGTTTTTAGGTATGGTACGGCAGAGCATAAAAAAAGATTTTTAGCGCCTGCTATAAAGGGTGAAAAGATTGGGGCGTTTGCAATGTCGGAAGCGAATGCCGGATCTGATCTTGCCAGAATTGAAACGACTGCTGTCAGAGGCAATAACGGTTGGTGTCTGAATGGATCCAAGATGTGGGTTACAAATGGGACTATTGCAAATTTTTTTACTGTGGCGGCGAGTGTCGATAAGAATGCCGGATTGAAAGGCCTGCGATTTTTTCTTGTTGAAAAAGGGGCTGTTGGTTTAGTAGTTGGTAAAAAGATTCCGAAGTTGGGGACACTCGGATGTGATATAACAGAACTTTCTATCAATGATTGTATTGTTCAGGATGATTGTATGCTGGGGCAGGGTGGTGTCAGTGATCTGATGAAAATTTTGGATCAGATTCGTGTTATGACAGGAGCGTTATCTATCGGCCTTGCTCGCGCAGCTCTTGATACTGCTATCGTGTATTCAAAACAACGTATATGTTTTGGCAAACAGATTAGCGGGTTTCAGGCGATACAGCAGAAAATAGCAGATTCATATACAGAACTTCAGGCAGCTACACAGATGGTTTATTCGGCCGGTAGAGGTATAGAAAAAGGAGCGAAGTGCTCTACGGATGCAGCTGCCGCGAAGCTTTTTGCGAGTGAAATGGCAAATAAAGTAGTTGATCACACGATGCGGATTCTTGCAGGGTATGGATATTCAAAAGAGTTCCCGGCGGAAAGATATTACCGTGATGCGCGATTCCTCCTAATTGGGGGCGGGACATCAGAAATACTCAGAGGAATAATAGCGAAAGATATTCTTGCCTGAAAACTCTAATAAAAATAAGAATACAGGATACAGAAGTCAGGAGTCAGTAAGTGGCCTTGAAAGGCGCGTTATGTTTGTTCAATCTTTTGGGTCAAAAAACTGTTAAGTATTTTATGGGAGGATAGTTATGAAAAATATAACATTTATTTTCTTTATATTGATGTTTGCGTCGATTTCAGGCCAGAATATGTCTAGTCAGAGCAATGGTTCGATCATTACTGTTGATACTAAAGGGGAACAGATGACTATATCTACTCCAGGAAGTTTTACTTCTGGGAATAGTTTAATAACAGGGAGAGATGAAACACATACCTTCACCCTATGTTTAGTAAGAGGAATAGGATTCTATTCGTCGGCGCCTAACCCTGCTGATCTGGCACAGATGTATGAAGAAGTTGGAGAATCAATTCCTACAGCTATGGTATATTGATACTACTCTTAATAAGGAATAATTAAACGGATTGCGAGTTTCGTGTTAACGAGTTTTTCGCACCACTAAAATGATTTCGACTTCACCAATTGAAAATTACGCGACATTTTGTGATTTCCTCCACAGATTTCTCAGATTAAGGAGTTTGATGACACAGATACGAGAGTCAAGCCAGATATTATTAATCAATGCAATCAATGTATTACTCGGTGAAATCAGTGATCTACATGAATTTTACTAAAGATCACTTACGTATTGCTATGTTATGGTATGTGCCCCAGAGTTTGGACAAAACGGTTTAGAGAATTCAGTTGATTGTTCCATAGCTAAATTTGATATAATGGGTCTTTTAATATTATGGAGGTATTGTCATGATTAAATCACAAACTATTTTTCTTGCTCTCTTAGTTTCTATTATTTTGGGTGGCTCTTCTGAAAGAACAAATGACGATCTCAAAATAAAACTTGAAAAGGGAAAGACATATAAATATGAGATTGAGTATGATGTAGGCTACGATATTAAGCGTCCTAATGAAACAATACGAAATGCGTTTAAAACAAAGATTAATGTGGTTGCAGCATTTACAGTTATTGAGACAGAGGGATCTGAGTTTTTGTTGGAGATGGGAGTTGAGAGCATAGCTGCAAAGTATTGGAGTGATGAAGGCGGCAGTAATCCTAATCAGATTGTTGATTCGGCAAAAAATGATTTCAAAGCGGATCCAAGATGGGAAGAATTTATGGGTAAAAAATTCAAATTTAAAGTCGGAAGTAATGGACAGGTCATGTCTCGGATGGATCTTGGCGATGAGAAAATAAAAGAACTTATCGGGATTGTGCTTGGGGGAGGCTCATATTTCTTATATATACCGTTTACGTTTGCAAAAGAGCAGCGCAAGAAACACAAAAATTCACTGGCAATTGTAATTCCGCAGATGGAAAGTAAGGTGAATAAACGATTTGCTATGAAGAAACCAAACCCTATTCTTCTTCCCACATTTGATCTGGAAGAAAAAGTCTATCCGACAGGGCAAAAAGCTTTGATTGCAGAGATCAAAGAATCCAAAAAAAAGGTGGGTAATTTTGCTGATCTGGGCGAGCTTGAATTTAATTTTGAAGGCAAGGTTGATATTGATATGCGAGATGGAGTATTGCACCGTTCAAGAATAAAGTATGACGGCGCGACTCAGTTAGATGTAGAAGGGGATAAAGTTGGCCTGGAGTTAGAGGTTGAAATCGATATTGAATTTAAAGAGGAAGGGAAGGCAGAAAAGAAGTAGCTAGAAGTCAAAACTCAGAAGTCTGAAGACAGAATACCGGAAATAAGTTGGACAATCTAAACTTCCTGTATACTGTCTACTGAGTCCTACTTCTAACTGCTGATTACTGACTTCTGTCTTTTTATTCAAATTTTAAGTTGCAAAATATTTTAAAGGAATCTGCGCGAATGGTGTATGAGAGGTATACACTTTTTAAATTAAAGGAGGAGCTATGATGAAAGTGATTAAAATCGCTATTTTTGCGCTTACAGTAGGGCTATTTGCCATATGTGCTGATAGTTCAGATTCTGGCGGTGTGGTGGAAGAGATCTCAACTGATGGTTGTCTGACGTCAATTGAAGGTGATTTGTATAGTTCAGATTGCACATTCGGTTCAGGAGGAGGAGCATATTTTATCGGACCGGGACCTGGATATTATTACTGGTTAAGATATATGGCTTGGTTGCGACAGAGTGTTGAGGATGCAGGGTGTGTCGAACATGTACCACCAAATGGTTTACCAGGGACAATCGGAGAACATGGAATGACAGTGTATGATTGCAACTGTATAGCGGAAAAGTTCGGCACTAACAGCCCACAGTATGAAACATTCTGCAAATTTAAGACAGATATCGGATTGTTAGGCAACTTTTAAATCGAAAAGAGAAAGAAGATAGAAATGCCGGGTGCTTCAACGCATCCGGCATCCTGGTCACTCAATAATTCCGGCAAAGACTGATTCTGTCACGATCATTATGTTTGCGTAATCTAGGCAATCTGGTGTAATCTTTGTGGTTCTTATGAAGCACACAATTAATCGGGTATTTTCAGTGAATAGGGAAGAACTACAGGTTTTGTTTGCGAGAAGCGGAGGACCGGGAGGGCAGAACATCAACAGACGGGAGACAAAAGTGACGCTGAAATGGAATTTTAAAACATCCGGTTCATTGACTGATGGGCAGAAAAAGCTGATACAGACAAGGCTCAGAAACAGAATTAATGAAGAGGGCGATCTTATCGTTACCTGCACTAAGACGAGACATCAAAAATTGAATTATGATATCGCCGTAGAGCTTCTTAATGATCTGGTGAGTAACGCATTGAGACCGAGACTTGCGCGTAGACCAACCTCTGTCCCCAGAAGTAAGATGGAAGAAAGATTAAAGGATAAGCGTCTGCGCTCACTTAAGAAGAAAGGACGTTCAGGAGTATGGGAATAGCAGGGAAATTTTATTTAATGATGGCTGAGTCGGGATAAAAATTTATTCGAAATGCGTGATGGCATGGACAGATTTGATATAAGTCTTGAAAGTTCTTTAATAAATGCTCTTTTGGAGTCTAAAGCATTGTATCTGTTGAAATAACTGAAAATTTTATCTTCTTTTTTTATTGCCTGTTCTGTAATCAGGTGACCGAGGTCCTGTCCCGGCAGGCTATGGAGAAATCCGAACAATCTTCTAAATCGCGGGATATAATACAGAAACCAATAGAGATACTTATATGTTCCCCTTGAAATATCTTTGTTTTTCAGGTAATAAAACACAGAAAAAGCAGATTTATCAGAACTGATTTCCTCTCTTTCCCATTCGGTCAGATCGCGACCGCAAATCGCATCGTGCATAAATCCATCATAAGCCAAATCACGGTAGTTTTGATTTAACAAGGGAGTAGCTGGAAGAGGAAAGAGAAGGCCGACACTTAGGTTCTCAGGCCCGGGTTGTAATTGGCACAATTTAAGTACAGAGTTTATCGTATCAATGAGGTCTTGTCTGCTTTCCGATGGGAATCCTATTATGTATGAGACTGTTACCTTATAGCCGATATCGCACGCAAGTTTGACTTTGCAGAGGGCATCATTTACGTCAAGATTCTTGCCTATTTCCTGCTGCATTCTTTGAGATCCCGTTTCGATTCCAAAAATAATTTCATCACAGCCGGCGCTATACATAGATTCAAGCAGCTTTTTGTCGATCCTGTCAGTGCGTGAACTGCATCTCCATTTTATATTTATCTTTTCTTCTATTATTTTGCTGCAAAACTCCTCTACATGTTTTCTGCTTGTCGTGAACATGTCATGGATAAGCTTGAAGCATGTGATCCTATTTTCATTTATCAGACGTTTTATATCCGCAATTAAAACGTTCGTGTTTTTCATTCTAAACCTGCGTTTGAAAAATTCACTTGTTGCGCAGAAGGTACAGCTATATGGACAGCCACGCCCTGCATCTATTATAAGCCGGGCATTTTTGGGATTATTATAAGTGCTGTAATCAATACTGATAAAATCGGAGACCGGTACGAGCGGCGCAAACTGCGCAGTTGATGAGAGCTTTTTAAACAGTAAGCCCGGGGTTTTCACCGGGTTTCGGGTCAGCAGACTTTTTATAAGAGAATCAATTATCAGCTCAGCTTCTCCAATTACTACAACATCAATAAAATCATATTTTTCAATAATGTGTTGAGCCACGATGCTTGCATGCGGTCCGCCGAAAACAACGGGAATTGACGGATATTTTCTTTTAAGCTCCTTAGCTGTGCTTAATGATCTTGGAAAAGTATCGCATATTGTAGAAAATCCAAAAAATAGTATGGCATCATCTGCGGCGATTTTGTCTGTGAACTTTTTAATGGCAGGCTCAGCACTTTTGTTGTCTGAGGAACCTGGAAGGTCAGTAATTATCGATTTGATGCCATATTTTTGCCTCAAAATTGTGGAGATTGTCATTAATCCCAACGGAGAGTCATCCTGAAATTGTCCGTAAATATAACTTACCAAAACAGCGTTTTTTTTATCCATGTTGTGAAATCAAGACGGATCTTTTGCCGGCTTAAATTCTATGACCCAGCCTTCATTAGGCTGACAGATATTTGTATCCGTATGGAGTTTTCCCGAAATGGATAGGGCAGATGATGGAACCGCTGTCCTAAATGAAGGGTTTTTGGATATAGTACCGACAAACTTGAAATCACTGAGTTTAAACGGAACACTAATCAGATGTCTCATCCCATCGTCATCAGCGGTTTCAGAAGGTATCGACAGAGTAAAATGCAGGTGTGGGAAGGCGCTCATCCCTGAATTTCCGATACGCGCAATCAGCTGTCCGCACCTTACCTTTTCGCCTTCTGCAACTTCTGCGCTGTTTCTCTTTATATGTCCGTAAACCGTGAACTCTCCATGTTCATGCTCAATTATAACAAAGTTCGCGTCCCTGCGCGCTATACCGATTGGCATGTCATAATGCTCATCAATGACTTTGGCTACTGTCCCGTCTGCGGCGGAGAATATCGGTGTATCAAATCCAAAATAATCATTGAGCTTTGTCCCGTCACCGCTTCGAAAGAAATCTCTGTCATCAATCCTGACAAAATCTCTTGCGAATAGTGACCAGATATTTTGCCGATGATTGTCATTTTCATCGAAAAGAATCAGCCATCTTCCATGCAACGGCGGGTTGAGTCTAATTTTCTGGCGCCTGTCCTGAACCAGTTGCCTGAGACGGTTGATAGCGTCGGGATCACGGAAATCTTCCTCTAAAATGTGAGAGAGAGAAAGCCATGCTCCCTGTTTTGAATGCTTCATAGTACAGGGATTGTTTCCTTTTTTCTTGCAGGATATGTTTTTCTGCAGAAAAGTAACTCTTTCAGCCGTGTGTAGTGTCTTTTTAGGTTTTTGAGCGAATCCAGTTGGATATGATTAATCGGTTCTACACGTAATTTCTCCGTTAATAAAGCGATATCAAGCAATGTTTGTTTCATACCGATTGCAGCTGAATGAGAATTCTGCAGAAGAAAAATCAGCGGATGAACAGATTTTTTTTGTCCTGTGAGCAGATACAGATGACTTAGTTTTGCACTGCCGGCCTTGGGATGTATATATAGTCGGGGAGGATATTTAAAAGATGATATAAAACCTCTTCTCTTTAAAAATCGGAATATATCGCATCTGACCAATACCGGTTTTGGAAACGGGTAGACAAGATTATTGCTTTTTGAGACAAGAACGACATCATCTGTCAGCACATCCAGACCGAGAAAATATGAAATAATTGCAATTGAAGATTTTCCGCTTCCTGAAGGTCCGACGAATGCCATTGCCTTTCCATCTCTGACAATGCAGCTTCCATGGAAGAATAGAAAGTCGTTTCGCAGGCAGGATGCAATGCTCATAATAAGGTTCTGGCTGATCTGTCTTTCCGGATCATATGGAGTCAGATTCATCGCAATTTCTTTCTCTGTAATAACATAATCCGAGTCTGTTCCGTCAGGCTCGACAAAATATCTAAATTCTCTTTCCAGGGCCTGCTTGAGGTTTTTGCTTGCGAGACATATTTTGAATCGGTAGCCGTATATATTAAGTGAGAGATACATAATTCAGAAGCGATGCCCCTCAGATCTGCATGGAACGAGAAAGAGCGGTTTGATATCAGGGCATGATTTCAGGATGATATTGTATTTGAATCTGATATTTTCACTAAGCTGTGGAACGAATTTATTCCAAAGGAAAGTGCTGCTCTTTGTTGAAATGTATTCCAGGGCCTTTTCAATAAGATTGAACTGGAGTTTGCAGAATGATTGCTCCGGCTCAATACCCATAGCAGTTCTTAAATGGCAGCCTTTTCCACACAGGTTAAATGCCCAACAGGTCCGGCACTTTAACGGAAGGCTTTCAGAAAAGTTGTAATCCCGGTTAGTACCAAGTATATTACCATAACAGAATTTATTCTCATTATTATCGTACATGATACTGTCTGCGCACAGATAAAGATTGCCACGGGGATCTACAACAAGAAAATTCAAACCGAACCGACACCATGCGACATGCCGGTTACTGCCGGTTAGAATTGCAGAAATTATCTGAAACAATGGAGAATACTCCTGTTCTGCTTTATTGCAGGCCTTTTCAAGGGAGGAATCAAAAAAGTTTTTTAGTTCGGAGCTCTTGCTTAATTGCTTGCCATCCTTTCCTACTGCAATTTGTGCATGGGGAAATCGCAATTTAAGAGATTTTTCCTGTTCTTCCGGAGAGAAGCAGGAATCCTCACATAGTGTGCAATTTATGTCATATTTTATCCCTACCTTTTCAAGTTTTGCTGTCCCTTGAACTGCGCTGTCCCAGCTTCCGTTTCCATACCTGTCTTTACGATGTTTGTCATGGTCATTTTTGTTTCCATCAAGCGAAACGCATACATTGAAATTGTATCGCCGGAAAAAATCAGCAATTTCATCATTGATAAGAGTTCCATTGGTCGTAACTTCGAAATGGAAATTGCGATTTGGGTAATTGTTTTCACAATAATCTACCGTTTTCCTGATCGCAGCGAAATTAAGAAGAGGTTCCCCGCCGAAGAATCTGATGACGACTTCATTTGATGCGCTGGTTTTGGTCAGGTAATCGACGGCACGTTTTGCTATTTCTATGTTCATATGCGTGAAGGAATCCTTGTTATATTGGCCCTGACCAACACTGCAGTAATCACATACAAGATTGCATGTGTGTGAAACATTCAGAACAAGACCCTGAAGTTCTGTTTCAGGATTAGTTCTGCAATTGCACAGATATCCGCACTGTGATAAAATTTCAATCTGGCGCTGGATCTTATCCACTGAGATATCTTTAAAATCACTGCTGAGCACATAAACAGCAGATGTGCACGGCAGCAACAGGAAGGCTCTGCCATTGAAATTATATAGTTTCCCGTCTTCTAAAATTGGTTTTGTCTGACCCAGGTTCATAAACTTAAGCAGGTATTGACATAAAGGATATTGCGGTGTTTTCTCTTCTGACCGGCAGGATAAAGCATGGTTTTACATGCTGAAGGAACTGGCTGAGGTTAGATCTGAATTCATAAGCCTGAATCATTTTCTGACGGTCTGATGGATTGCAGAATTGTATCAGCGACTTAAAAATATCATCGTCCATATTGAGAATCACTTCTATGGCTTCTTTGATGATTGCCATTGATATGTCACAAAATGCCTGGTCAATGCGGCTATTCGAATTATTTTTAGTGACTTCAACCCTTGCCAGATTGCATGGTTTTTCACAAAGATCATATGCCCAGCAGTAGCGGCATGGCTCGAGAGGAGCGGTGAACAATTCCTTTATTCTTTCGAACTCACCGTTCAATCCTGTAAATACGCTGCCAATTTTAAAGCTCTGTGTAAACTCTGCGAGATGACATACATAGATATCTCCGTCAGGACTAACCTCGACTGATTCCAGACCGGCTGTGCACATCATCTGCTGTTTTCCTCTTGATCCTGAAAGCAGAAGCATTACAAGACGAAATAATTTACCGCAGGCTTTATGTGCCATTCCATCGAGAATGTAGTCCCTGTCTTTTTTCGCATTTGTTAAGTCAACCTTCTCAGAGAGGGTTTTCATTTGCGGGTCAGTTTTGCAATTATTTTCAAATGATACTGTTATCGCTGTATCTTCAAATCCCAGTGTATGGAGATATTTTGTAGTTTCGTCATAAGAAAGTGGGGAATCCTTTGTATAGATGCATTTTAAATGAAGAAGCGCTCCATATTCCTTCAAAAGTTTGATACCTCTGATTACAGTCTCAAATGATGGCTTTCCACTGATGAATGGTCTTTGTTTGTTATGTATATGCGGAGGACCGTCGAGTGTAATAACTGTTTTAACTGAATACTCCGCGAGTGTTTTGGAGATTTCATCGGTTATGAGAGTCCCATTTGTTGAGAGCAGGTATATCCATTCTTTGTCTGTAAACCTTTTGCTATGTTCAAGGCATCTTATTATTATATCCCAGTTCATGAGAGGTTCTCCCCCAAAGAAACTGATGCGCAAAACGCGGGAGGTAGTGTTTTCAACAAGAAAGTCTATAGATCTGAGGGCTGTTAGCGGATCCATTTTTTTGAACCGGCTATCCTTGTACAATCCGTTTGGCCCGACACAACAATAAGCGCATCCCATATTACAACCGTGTGTTAATGTAAGCGCTATAGATTTAAGCGAACTGTCGAATCTGTTGGAATCGACAGGGAAATAACCGCATTTTCTCAGAATTTCCAGATCGCTTTTTGTATATTCGGAATCGATGCTTGTCAGGCCGTTTGAAAGCCCATAATACAGACTTTCCGATATTTCATACAGAAAACTGGATTGGTCTAATAAGAGGGAGTTTTTCTTTTTCGTTTTGAACAGTTTGTAACGCACCTGATGTTGCTGTTTTATAATAATGATGATCTGACCAGTGTGTGAAGTTTAACGTCATACATACAGAACGTCACATTAACACATGACATACAGCTGTCTGAACTCAATTGTTCCCCTCCTCCGCCAGTTGCGGTTATGGTCCTAATTTCTTCGGGAATGAGCTCTTTAAGCCGATACTTTTTTATAACTATGCCAGTATATGATCCTTTTGTAATAGACTTCTTTTCAGGAATTGTGACCGCAGCTTTTGTGCATTGCTCGGTTATGATGTCTGCATTCACAAGTAACTCAAGCGCATTTGCAGTATCCCTTATAAGAATCTCTTCTGAGCAATCATAGTTGGAAGATAGAGTCGTTACAATTTCTTCAAAATTGTATTCTGCTTCTAGAGAGCTCCACAAGTCTACTGATGCCTTCCCACTTAGCAGATAAATCTCATCATCATCGGCATCATGTCTGGTAAACATAATGAGATCACCTGATTTGTGAAAAAGCCACTTCTGTTTATTGATTTCGTACATATTATCTTTAATCCTGAATCATCCACTTGATCATATACATTATAGCAGGTTTTGTTTGATTTGTATTAAGAAAAAAGGTTTCAGGTTGAAAATATTGTGAGGCTTAAGTTCCCATAACCAAGAGTTTTTTTCAAAGATGCCCTGAGTCCAACGGGTTATTTTCTCTAAATACTGGAAATTTTACTTTGTTGTTTTATATGACTATGGTATAAAAGCAGGGTTTACATATATATTCAGGGGTGCTGAATCGGCTGCATGGATGGCAATAATGCTGACGCTGGTCCTGATGTACACATTTTGTAGAGTAAGACTGTCTGCGATGTGATCTTCCAAACGCGGCTGATCTGCAGTCTAAATATTCTGAAGGTCACGTTAATCCCGCCATTTCCATAAACTTCGAATTTGCCCGGTATGACCATGCGGAGAATCAATAATCAAAATTATGTGTTTGCGTCAGGTCAAGAATGCCAGCTGTTGTTTAAAACCAAAGGTTGTAGCGAATGTACAGAGTCATGATGGGTTCGTCGAGGTTGTTCTGGCCTACCGAGTAATTTAAACCCTAGGCACATTATTGCGATCGCTACCTAATTCTGCATAAAAAAAATTAAACCGTTTTGGACTAACGGGTCTCTCTAGATGGCAATAAAAATGATAAAAATTGATTTTTAAGGAGGTTTTTATGAAACTGGCAAGAATTTCCGGTTTTCTTCTCGTAATATCACTTGTCATATATGGACCATTACAGGGTTCTCTAGCTGAAGGAAGCAGTCTTGGTACTGTAAAATTCACATTTGCACCGGCACCCGCTAAAGTGATACAGGTATCAGCAGGCTACCGTCACAGTTGCGCGCTCAAAAGTGATGGGACGGTCTGGACGTGGGGGGATAACATGTTTGGACAACTTGGAATTGGCCCGGGTACACAGTTTAGCGCGATCCCCGTCATGATCCAAATCTCCTCCGCGGTCAAGGCCATATCATCAGGAGGGTTTCATACACTAGCTCTTCTTGACGACGGGACCGTTGTATCTTGGGGTTCAAATGCTCAAGGCGCAATAGGAACGGGCACGCCAACACCCGGTATAGTATTTCTCCCGGCCACTGTTGTTAACACAGCAGACGTGGTCGCTGTCTCTGCAGGATTAGCTTACTCTCTGGCATTGACTGCCGACGGAAACATCCTTGCATGGGGAAATAATACACTTGGACAATCAGGAAATCCAAATCAATTTGTACCAGCTCAGGTTGCAGGTGTTACAAGAGTCGTGAAAATATCTGCGGGGTTGGTCGGATCTATAGCAATGAAAGATGATGGAACAGCAATGTACTGGGGGCAGATGTACATCAACGGCTTATCTATTAACCTGCTTCCAACGTTGATACCTGGTCTAAACAGTGTCAAAAATATCAGTATTCCTGTTGGCGGTGGCTTTCCTTTTTTCCTTGCGCTTAAAAGTGATGGAACTGTGTGGGCCACGTCATGGGTGGGGACATCAATATCAGTAGCGCAGGTTCCAGGCCTTACAGGGGTCAAAGCGCTTCAAGACAGTTTGGCTACACGCAGTAACGGGAGCTCATGTGAAATCGTGGGTGTAGCAAGTCCTTTTTTAATAACTCCCATTAATCTTACGAAGGTTATAGATATTTCGAAGAAAAGTTATTTCTACCTTGCCCTCAGGAGCGACGGAACTGTGTGGGCTTGGGGGTATAACTATCATGGAGAGTTGGGAAATGGAACAACTTCAAACAGCTACAACAGTACTCCAACACAGGTACAATTTTAACCCAAAATATATCCATGCAAAAGCAGGTCAGGACCTGATTCCCTGACCTGCTTATTTTTCTGCGATATGAGTGTAATAAAGGTATAAATATTGAACCATGAAGAATAGCGATACAACCATTGCCGGGGGTCAGTTCAGATTTCCTGAGACGATCTGGAGCGTTATCCTTCAGGCTAAAGAAAGGGATTCAAAGGAGTACAGTGAAAGACTGAATCAGCTTATCAGGACATACTGGCAGCCGGTTTATCGCTACATAAGGATCTTATGGTGTAAATCCAATGAAGATGCAAAAGACCTTACACAGGAATACTTTATGACATTCCTCGAAAAGGATTATCTGCAGTCAGTTTCAAAAGAGAAAGGACTTTTTAGGTCATACATCAAAGTCACGCTTAAAAATTTCCTCATGAAATCAAAAAGAAACTCAGCCAGACAGAAACGTGGTGGGGATGCTATGGTAATAAGTATAGATAATTCACATATTAATCCATCAGACAGCAGGAAATCCCAAGACCCTGCTGATCTTTTTGACATCGAATGGGTAAGGACTGTTTTTAGGAAATCAGTTGAATCACTGAAAAAAGTATTGAAAAGTGAGGGGAAAGGGATCTACCTGAGGGTATTTGAAACCTACTACATCAGCGCTGGAGGACACCGAAGCTATTCAGATATTGCAAATGAACTGGGTATAAAAGAATCGGATGTGAGAAATTACCTTTCCAACTGCAGGATCAGGCTCAGACAGATCATGAAAAAAATAATCAGCGGATATGCCATTGATAAATCACATGTTGAAGAAGAACTGAAATATCTATTGTCGGTAAAAGAGGGTAGTTTAAAAAATTTTGTGCCTTAATGGCGCTGCTTCCGCACTCGATATTACTTACCGGTACACGACAACCTTGACCATTACTTTGACTCCATTTTGTCGATACCAGCTTTGAGCTCCTCTGCAAGTTTTTTATCAAGCTTTTTAATTATCTCATACCTTTCTAAGGCCATCTTTCTGTTTTCCAACATTATGTACGTTAGTCCAAGGTCATAATGCACCCGGGCACTATTCCCATTCAGTTCCAAGGCTTTCCCAAGATATTCCAGCGCCTTGTCAAATTCTTTCTTCTCAAAATATATCTCCCCCAGATTTAAATATGGATCAAATAATTTGGGTGACAGTTTTACCACTTCTTTAAAATGCATAGTTGCCTTGTCGTATAATCCACTCTTATAATAAGCAATCCCCAGATTGTTGTGCCCATTTGTGTTTTGGGGGTCCAACTTCAGGACCTTTTTAAACGAGTCGATGGCATCTTCAAAAGAACCTTTGATCAGATAAACTGCCCCCATTCCTAGATGAGGGTTAATGTCGGTTCCATCGAGTTTCACTGCCTTTTTGAAGTGTTTCAAAGCTATATCATGCTTAGATAATCCATAATATGCCTTGCCAAGATTCCAGCGTGAACGTGCATTGTTTGGTTCCAGCTTAACAGCCTTTTTTAATGACGTGATGGCTTTGTCAAAAAGTTCCAGCTCATTATATACTAGTCCAAGATTGTGCTGAGCAGTGTGATAATCGGGATTGAGTTGTACTGCCTTAAGATATTCCTTTTCTGCCTTATCATACTGGTGTCTGTGAAAATATGCCATTCCCAGCTGATTAAGGCATTCAAATGATGAAGAATTGACCGATATGGCGTTATTAAAACAGTCTATCGCCTCGGCATAGAGCTGTTTTTTGAAATACACCTCACCTAGATTGCGATGGTGATCGTAATGTGACGGATCCAGTCTGACAGCTTCCTTATAAAACCCTATCGCATCATCAAGACTGCCGAGGGATGAGTAGCAGGCAGCTATAGTATTAAATGCTTCTGCATTGTCAGACCTTGCTGATAATGACTTTTTCAGAAGGTCTATTGCCTCACGATATTTCTTCGCCTTATGATATAACACCCCCAGACCATAGTTCGCATCAGGATCCCCCGGTTTGATACGCAGGGCTTCACTGTAATACATTTCTGAATCATCACGCAGTTGTAAGATCTCGGATATTATTCCCAGATGATAGTATATCTCAAATGTGTTGGCCCCTAACTGAACAGATTTTTTGTAGGCATCTGCGGCTTTTCTGTATTCACCCGTTGAATAATAAACCGTCCCGATGCCGTAGAAGGTATCTGCATAATCAGGATTCAGGTCTGCCGCGTTTTGAAAATGCTTCAGTGCTTCTATATAGTTTTTGTTTGTCATGTAAGCCAATCCAAGATTGTAATGCGCATCAAAATAATCAGGTTTTAATGTCACTGCAGTCTGTAATTGCTGTATGGCATCCTTTGACATATCTTGTTTGACATAACATATTCCCAGATTGAAATGATATTCAGCGACCTTTGGTTGTGATTGCACTGCTTTGTTGAAGTGAATTATGGCCTTGTCGAACAGCCCGCCGTTGAGGTCTATCAAACCAAGATAGTTATGTGGCTCTGCATGATCAGGGTCCAGCAGTAACACCCTGTTTAATGATTCAGTTGCCTCGGGCATAAGCCCCTGATTGTAATAAATGCCCCCAAGCATGCGGTGCATTTCCGGGTCATCGCCCTTTAATCTGATGGCATTTTTCAGATGTGAAACCGCATCAGCATATCTGGCATTTGTTTTAAAAATAAAAGCAAGTTTATAATGTGCTTCATAGAAGTCAGGATTTAACCGGACTGCTTTCTGGTATGATTCTACCGCTTTTTCCGTCCTGCCCTGTTTCTCATACACTTCACCGAGACCGTAGCTGGTCTTCGGATCATTGGGTCTTAACCTGACTGCTACGTTATATGCATTGATAGCCTCATCATAACGGTCCTGGAGATAATAAATATTCCCAAGGTTCAGATATGCCTCATGATTGTCCGGATCTATCTTTACGATTTCTTTAAAAGATGCTATCGATTTATCATGATGCTTTTGTTTAAAAAATGATATGCCCTGATCAAAAAGTGTCCTGATATAACCACCCCTTCTAGTCTGAATGTACGTGGGCAAAAGAAATAGTGAGCTCGCTATTAACGTGCATACTGCGACTAGTAAATACACCCTGTACTTTCTGATCCTTTTCATAGTTAGATAAACAAGGGTGGGTGGTCGAGCCTTGATCGGCTCGTTACGCAGAAACCTAGTTAAATCCTCGCAAAGTTCCAGGACTGTCTGGTATCTGTGGGAAGGATCCTTCTGCATGCATTTGTGTATGATGATCTCACAATCGCGTGGAATCCTCGGATTCAACACCTTTGCAGGTACAGGTTCCTGACTTACTACTTTGTTAATGATCTCAATAGTGTTTCCTTCACCATACGGCTCATGTTTTGTGAGACAGTAATAAAGTGTTGCTCCGAGTGAGTACACGTCGCTTCTTTGATCTACCTGACTGGAGCTTGCCTGTTCTGGAGACATAAATGCCGGGGTTCCCACAATTGTCCCGGTAATAGTAATATTAGAGTCTGCCTGTTTGGCGAGACCAAAATCCATAACATGCACTGCATTAGACTTGTCCAGCATAATATTCTGAGGTTTCAGATCCCTGTGAATCACCCCATTTTTATGCGCATACTGAATGGCTTCGCATACCTTTTTCAGAAGCTGAATATATCCTTTTACCGTCGGCTTTACTTCCAATTCATTTAATGTTGTGCCGTCTATATATTGCATCGCAATATAGTATCTGCCCCTGCTGAAACCTATATCATAAACATTAACGATATTAGGATGGTTTAGTCTGGAGATTGTCTCGGCTTCTATCTTAAATCTGCTTAAATTTTCCTCAGAAATATTACTCAGTATCTTTATTGCTACATAACGGTTAAGGATCTTATCATAGGCTTTGTATACGGCACTGCTGCCGCCACGCCCGATAACCTTAATGAATTGGTATTTTTCTCCTTTGGTTTCCTGCTCTCTGAATATCTCACGAAAATCCTGCTCATAAATCTTAAGATCCTGCCTGAGAATATCTTCACCCATACGATTACTTTCTGTCTATAATACAACTTTTGAGTGCCGACCCTTTAAAATAAGACTTTTCTCCAATCTTATCTTTGCGTGTAGCCTTCTACGTAGAATCTGCTTAAGATGTCACTTAAAACCAAAGGTTGTAGCGAATGTACAAGGTCATAATCGGTTCATCGAGATTATTTTGTCCGACTGAGTAGTTCACTCCCAGGGCGCAATTGTCCTGTCCGAACAGAAGGCCTCCGATCCCGGTTCCAACGCTGTAACCAGCACCGAAGGTCGTATTATATGACGCGTTGCCATCGATAAATGGTCTCCAGACACGCACATAACTGTCACGGTTTTCGACTCCAACCACAAATCCCGCGCCGATTTCTTTAAATGAATCCGGAACAATATCAAAAGCGGTAAAAGGAGTGAGTTCACTGATGACACCTTTTTTATTATTGTCACTGAATGTCCCATACATCCCATAGACTCTTGTGACAAGATCCGGATATCCGGATCTCCAGCGTTGGCTGTTTTCCAGCGTGAAGATCTTTCCATTGCCCAACCTTTCATTATCCTGCGTTTTAAAGCTGTTGTACTCGATATTTGAACGGATTAAGAATCTGTTACTGATCGGGAAATCCACAGAAAGATCATACTTATCTTTCATTCCTCCTAAAAATAAGAACAAGCTTTCAGGAGATTCTGCATTATATTCTGTGCGCAGATTCACATTAACAGAATTGTTGATCTGAGTATTGTACAGCATCTCAGCTATAGTAAATTCTTCAATCGCGTCTCTTTGTCCTATGCCAAGTTCAAGGAATCCATCATCTCTTTCAAATATTGCCGCAAGCATTCCATAACTGTCCTGAGAAGGTACATTGATCAAAACGTCTTTATCGGTGCTTCTCTGACTTCTGTATCCATATTTTGCCTTTAGAAACAAATCGTTTTCAATCTGCTTGGTAAGTGATAAATTTCTTCCGGAATAGTTTAGATCTTCTCTAGTGGTAATGAATGGCTCAAATTGGAATTTATCTGCTGATTTAATGTATAAATCTCTCATTTGTCTGTAAAGTAGATAATCACGCTGATTATCATCGAGACCTTTAAAGGCTAGTTCTTCAGCAAGGCTCGAATCACCTGTGCGACGAAGCGCTTCAACCCTATCTCTTGTAGGCAGGATTTTCCAGTAGTTTATGACAAGCCTTTTCAGTTCGGTTCTGTCATCATTATTGAGCGCAAGATTTAGTAGGATCCAGCTTTTGGCCTGACCATGTTTTGCATATAAGAATCTCACCATGTCGTGTTCATCACGCGCAAGATATGATGCCATTTCAATCTCAAAAAGTTCATCAGCTGAAAGCTTTCCTCTTGCGAATTCAAGGATCTCATTGACTTTTGATGGCTGCTCAAACCGCGTTGAAAGTCTCACAAATAAACTTAATAACGGAACATCTGAAGCGAGTTGTTCCTTGTCATTAAATTTTTGTTCAAGGTTGTTCCAGATCTCCATTCTTATCTTGTTTGCATGATCTTTTTCTTCGAGCGCGTCGAGCAGGTCAGCGTAAAATGCAAGAATAAACGGATCCTGACCGCTGCTTTGCACAACCGGAGTCAGGTATCGCTCAGCTTTATCGTGCAATTGGAGGAGAAAACAACCTGCCGCAACAGGCAGCAGGAGATCATCTTTGACTGCGCTATTTTTTTCAAGTTCAGATATCTGGATTTCAATAGATTTAAAATCCTTCACATCAATGAGAAACCACAAAAATGCCGCGTAAGCATCTGCAGAATGTTGGCTCAGTCGTATAAAGTCCGCAAAATAGCGCCTTGCTTCATCTAGTTTTGACAAACGTTTTGCCGCTTCTCCGCATATCAGATAAAAATTCGGATCATTTTTTAGAATTTCAAGATTTGCCTTTGATAGTGAGATTATCGTGTTGTAAACATCCTCCCACTTGTTACTACTGGTTGCAACACTGGTATATAGCAGAAACAAGTATGGTTCCTTAAACTGTTCCCATCCTTCTTTCGAAATCTTTATTGCTTTTTCGGGATTTTGTTTTTTTTCAAACGCACAAATTGTTTCTATATCATTTGCGCTGTGTTTTTTGTTGTTATAAAGAACATATGATGCATCTATGGAACTGTTGTAGTCTCCGATTACCCAAGCGTAATCACTTAAGGTCCTCCAGTATTCAATATCATTTGCTGTCGCTTTTGACCTGATTTTGAGAAGTATTGCCAGGCCATCATCAAACCTTTTCAGGCTGTGCAGAGCTGATGCCATTCTCATCCCGCTTTCAAGATCAAGCAGATCTCTCTTTTGCATCTGTTCAAATGTTTCTGCGGCAGATTGTACATCACCGATATTCATTTGAATTGTGGAAATCGGCTCCAACAGTTTTTCTGCCTTTTGTTCCTGATAAGCCTTTTGGAGGAGCTTGATGAGCTCTTCAGGTTCTCCCATAGATTCATATGAAAAAATGAGCTTGTCAAGTTCATCCAATTTTCCTTTGAGCAGATCTTGTGAAAGAATTTCAACCGCGATTTTGTAATCATGCACGCCGAATGCAAGATTCAGAACGGTTTCACGCATCTGTGCGGTTTCATTTTGTTTGAAGATAAGGTGATAATTTTCGAGCGCCTCCGGCAGCCTTCCTGTCCAAAGTGAAACTTCAGCTATTTTTTGTGTCCAGTAGAGGCTTTCAGGATATTTTGACTTGGCGTCGTGAGCTACTTTATATGCCTCATCAAGTTCATTCGATTCAACAAAGACCTGATAGTTTAGTCTGAATAATTTGTCTTTTTCATCAATCGGATCATCCTGTGCGAATAACGATAAAACAATCAGAAGTAAAAAACTCATTTATCCTTTGTAAGTTTTAAAGATAATTTTTTTGCGCCTTCAAGATCATCAGCTGCAAGATGGAGTTTTATGAGAAAAGACATCATTTCATCATCTTTCAGATATTCATCCTGATATTTTTCTGAAAGTACTGTAGCTTCCTTTAATAAGTTTCCTGACTGCAGCGTCTGAAGAGAATTTAAGAAGAACTGTTTTCGCTCCGGTTGGCTGCTTGCTTCCATCGCATCGAGATAATATTGCGATGCCATCGTATAGTTTCCATCTCCCATAGCAAACTGAGCAAGGCGCACAAGCCAGCTCAGGCGGTTTGCAGGGTCTTCTTTGGAGATAATTTCCGCATACTTTTTGGCGAGTTCGGTATCCGGTACTGCAAGTGATACCTGAAATGCCTTTTCAAGCCAGGCTAATCTGCTGATTTTGTCTTCATTGGCCAGTATTTCGGCATATTGGATAGCAGCTCTTAGATCTGAGGTCTGAAGTGAAATTACATGCAGTTCCTGGAGCCAGCCAAGCCTTTTAGGTCTGTCTTCATTTGAAAGCGTTTCTAAATACGTGATAGCGTCTTTGTAGTCAGATGTCGCGAGTGAAAGCCGGTATAGTTCTTCAAGCCAGTTAATTCTTTTTCCTATGTTTTCTACAGAAAGTGTTCCTGCATAGCCTTTTGCATTTTCATATGATGATGTTGCAAGCGATAATTTGTACAGCTCTTCAAGCCACTTGATTCTTTCATCATGGTCTTCCTGCGAAAGTGTTCTTAAATAATTTACTGCTTCCTCATGGCTGGAAAGTTCAAGTGATAGCTTATACGATTGTTTGATCCATTTTACCCTGTTTTCTTTGTCGATTTCGCTGAGTTTATCGGACGCTAGAATTGCAACAGAGTGGGCAGTTAACTGGAGGGCTTCTTTATATAATATTTCAAGCTGTGTAATATTGGTTTCAGATGCAATAATTTCTTTGAGTACATTTCGGGCTTCTGCCATTGCGCGTGTATTTTCATAAGTGCCCTTATCAGTTGAAAACAACCGATATTTTGCGATAGAATATCGCAGTTTTGGAACAAACTCGCTGGAAATACTTTCATCAAGCTTTTTCATTTCCGCGATCATTTCTTCAGCATCATAGATTCTTCCTGTTTTCATGTATTGCGTTACAAGAGCTGCCCATGCCTGTTTATCATTGGGATATTGGTTTGCGATATTTCTTAAGTAAGCTGCTGCAAGTTCGCCATTTCCTGTTTCCTTTTGTAACAGCTCCAGAATACTCTGTTTTGGATAGACAAGTATGAGAATAGAACTTGCAATGATAATAAACAATGCCACCTCTATGTAAGTAACAACGGATGTATTGCTATGTTTTACTTGCATGTGCAGGAGAGCTCCAAAACTATCTGTTTTGTGTTTTTAAACGAGTAGACTGAAGATGACTTTGAACGCGTACAGGTATAATCATTTTGAG
>JACQRL010000357.1 GCA_016206485.1 Planctomycetota bacterium
GATCCTGCCGCCACATGTTATGATGCGCTCGAAAAAGCTGCCGCAAGAGGTTACGATTATCTATTAATAGATACAGCAGGAAGACTCCAGACCAAAGAACATCTGATGAGAGAGTTGGAAAAACTTACAAAAGTCATAAAAAAGAGATTCCCGAATTCTCCTCACGAGGTTTTACTTACACTGGATGCAACCACAGGACAAAACGCGCTCAGCCAGACCAAGGAATTCAACAGCTTCAGCAAGTTAACGGGAATAGTTTTGACAAAACTTGACGGTACAGCCAAAGGTGGAATTATTTTATCGCTTGCCAAAGAGTTCTCTCTTCCGGTAAAACTTGTCGGGACCGGAGAACAAATAGACGACATAGATACTTTTAAAACTAACTTTTTCATTGACTCGCTTTTTAACAAGAGCTAAGAATTCTTTAACAGATCCCTTTTACTGAATTAAATCTGTGTAATAGAAATTCAATCCGTGAAATCTGAGAGAAGTAAGATTTGACTAGCGATTTTTTAAAAAACGAAATTCGACTTTCTATTTCCATTTAATATAAATATACAGATGAAAAGGACACACTACTGCGGTCAATTGAATAAGTCAAACCTCGGCCAAAATGTAACGCTTTTCGGCTGGGTTAAATCAATACGAGATCATAAAAAAATCCTTTTTATTGATATGTACGACAGGGAAGGATCGCTGCAAATTCTTTTTAAGGATTCAGCGCTCGACAATCTCAGAAATGAGATCAATAAGCTTACACCTGAAAGCTGTATTTCAATAAAAGGTAAAGTTATTGAAAGAGATACAGACAAAAAAAATTCGAAGCTCCCCACAGGAGAAATTGAAATAGAGGCATCTGAACTCTCTATAATAAGCATTTCACCTTCGTTACCGTTTGATCCGGACAACAGTAAAACTTCAGAAGAAATTAGACTAAAGTACAGATATCTCGATCTTAGAAATCCTGCTGCAAAATATGCGTTCAAGATAAGATCTCTGTTTGCGCATTCTATGAGAGAAACTCTGATTAAAGATGGGTTTTTTGAGATCGAAACCCCCTACATGATCAAATACACACCCGGAGGTGCAAGAAACTTCCTCGTTCCTTCCAGAAACTATCCCGGAAAAGCATATGCGCTGGCAGAAAGTCCGCAGATCTTTAAACAGCTTTTCATGATATCCGGATTTGACAAATACTTTCAATTTGCCAGATGCTTCAGAGATGAAGATCTTAGGGCAGAAAGACAGCCAGAATTCACACAATTGGATCTTGAAATGTCATTCATCGATGAAGAAAACATCTTCTCAATCATCGAAAACTGCATTAAGGAAAGTTGTCAAAAAGTCCTTGGGAAAACAATCAATACACCATTTTCACGTATAGAGTTTGAAGAAGTCATGTCTAAATATGGAAGCGATAAACCTGACCTTCGCTATGACTTCATATTGCAGGATATAACACCCTTATTCAACCTTGTAGAAGCAGATTTTATTAAAAAGGGGGTGGCCTCCGGACAAGCAGTAATTGCAATCGCATTTCCAAATACCCCACAGCTCAATAGAAAATCTTTTGATGCAATAACAAGTAAAGCCATCAACTGCGGATCCAAAGGATTGATAAATCTTTACTACAAAGACAGTACATTTGTAGGTGCTATTGCAAAATTTCTCTCCGAAAATTTCAAAAGCAAAGTTGTAAGCGAATTAAATTTAAAAGACAATACCAACATATTCGCAATTATGGCTGAAAAAAGTAAATGCCTCGAAATAATGGGAAGGCTTCGAGCAGAATTCATCGACCTTTTCGCGATACAACCTTCAACAGAATATGCATTCTGCTGGGTTACCGGATTCCCGTTATTCGCAAAAAGCGATGATGGAGAAATCATAGCAAACCACCACCTATTTACACATCCTAGAATTGAGGATCTGAAATATATGGATACCGATCCGCTTAAAATCAGGGCAAGACAATATGATCTTGTCTTAAACGGTGTCGAGATTGCAGGTGGAAGCATCAGAGTTCATAATCCTGAGCTCCAGACTAAAATCTTTAAGACAGTCAGAATAGGAGATGAGGAAGCGCGCGATAGATTTGGATTTTTCCTGGAGGCGCTGAAGTACGGAGCTCCGCCACACGGTGGAATAGCAGTCGGATTCGACAGACTGATAATGGAACTTCTGCATCAAAAATCTCTACGAGATATTATTGCCCTTCCAAAGACTCAAAACGGACAATGCCTACTGACCGAAGCACCTTCGCAAATAACCGAAAAACAACTCAGAGAACTTCATATAAAAATAACTGAATGAAAAGAAGCGATCCCGCTATTCGTGTTGTACTCATGCCAAGAGACACAAATGAGATGGGAACGATTTTCGGTGGCATAATATTATCTTATATTGATCAGGCAGGCGTAATCGAAGCTCGAAAACACAATCCTTCAGACAGGTTTGTTACGGTTGCCATGAAGGAGATAATTTTTAAGGAACCTGTCTATGTTGGCGACATCGTAAGTTTCTATGCAGAAACAATCAAAATTGGTGACAGCTCGATTAAAGTCCAAATCACTGTTGAAGCTGAACGAAGAAAATCTCCCGGGTTAAAAGTCATTGTGACCCATGCCGAAGCAGTATATGTATGTATTGACCAGTCAGGAAAACCTATCTCTATAAAACGTTAACACGCTCACCTTAACATAACAAGATCAGATAAATCGTATTCAGGTCTAATGAGCACAACGAAAAAGTTGCTTAAATATTCGGTGAAGGTTCATATTGATTCTTCCATACATTTTCTTTTTACAATTTTAATTAACAAATTTTCCTTATAGCGTTATGTTAAACGTGATATATACTTTTTTATTCCTGTTCATGCTATCCATACAAGATCTGTCAAAAAATGAAGAAACCGAATTCATTCAATCATTAATAGATCAACTCGGGAGCAAAGACCCATTAATACGTGCACACGCATTAAAATCGCTTAAAGACAGATGGCACAATGAGAAGGTAGTAATCATGCTTGGTCAATCACTATCTACAGCATTAAAGGAAAATGATACAGCTAAAGCCAAAATCTTCGAAGAAACATTAAATGATGCTAAATTTCATTTTGAAACATATTATCTGAAAGATATCAAAGATATTAATCCTGCAATAGCATATACCTATCTATTTGACTGGATGACAAATACAGACGAGCTTGGTCTAACTGACAAACAAAAACAGGAAATAATCTCCAGACTGTTGGATAGAATGAGCTGTCCACAGGAGAAGATAGAATTTATAAAGATATTTGAATATGTAACAAAATATAATAGTGAACTCAAAAATCATCACAAGGCAATCTCAAAGCTGCTTTACGATGACGATATCTCCGTCAAAGCAAATACTATCGATCTGTTTGCAAACCTCGGACTTAAAGAGTACACAATCCAAATAGCAACATTTATGC
>JACQRL010000385.1 GCA_016206485.1 Planctomycetota bacterium
AACTGCATCAGTCCAAAATATAAACTCTAATACAATAAAAACTCTCAAAATAATCAGAAAAGTCATAACGGATACTGCGTTTGGGAGATTATGTTCAACCACTTACAGTAATAGCGCTCCGTCATTAGCAACATTTATATCAAGGCACGCGGCGCCGGCAGTTGTAATGAAAAACTTATTAACTTCGACAAGAAGTTTAATGTATGTATTAACAATAATTACTGGGTTGACTCTGCTGCAAATATTAAGGCGTTACTTCTGATCCTTCTGCTTGCTGACTTCGGTATTCTGACTCCTGATTTCTGAATTCTTATTTCTGATTTATTTCTTTTTTAAGGGCAAACGGATCAAACTCATCTATCTTTTTCTCTTTGATATCTATTATAATTCCGCTGTTCTCTTCTAACTCAGTTTCATCTTTAAGCTGAAACGGTTTGATATCGAATTTCCTTCCCTGCATTGTGAATTCTTTAACTGCATTTTCCCATGCTTTTTTGATGAGGGTAAGCTCAGAATCAAAGATCAAAAGACCCAGAGGTGGAATTTTTGCGTATGTCATGGGCAATCTGTTTCTAAGAAGATAAAGTTTGGTTGGATCGCGCCCGTCTGCAAAAGCAAGCGCCATGCTCCCTTCAAGTTCCGCGCATGCTTTCTGGATAGACTCAACTGTTATTTCTTTTTCGCTGTAACGGTTAATCATGTGTGCTATTACCTCAGTATCAACTTCTCCGAGTTTGTTAAATCCGAATTTTTCAGTGAGTTCTTTATGATTTGTTATGTCTCCATTATGAACAAGATATATTGAGCCTGCATATACGGGATGGTTATTGTTATTATTCTTCGGGCTGCCCACAGAAGCGGCTCTGTTATGCCCGATGATCAACAAAGTGTCAGCAGAGATCTTATCGAGGGTCTTTTTGAATTTTGAAAGTTCAACAAACTTCTCTCCTTTTTTAGCCTTTTTATAGAGCTCAGGCTTTTGCTCCTTATTAAAGATCACAAGTCCTGTTGCATCTGTACCTCGTTTAGACGTACAAATGAGCAGATGTTTCATTAAAATTCGAATAAATTCAAACTCCCCATGATCACGCTCTTTTTCAAACAGTGCTATGCCAGATATTCCGCAATTTTCGCGGATAATCTGCTGACTATTTTCCGAATCAGATAAAACATCTTGATTGCAAGATAATATTCCGCTGAATAAAAGAACATATAACAAAACCACGCAGGTCGAAAATCTCATATAATATGTAGAATATTTGCTGAGCGGTAAATACAAGGCAATTTATCTAAATGCAAGAAAGATCCGATTCGGTACTCCAAATCAATAACTTACCGGATCAATATCTTCTATCCCTCAAAAACTTGTATGCAACTACTTATTTTGACCAGTGGGTCTGGATGTCGGCTGTCCCCCATTTTCTCCACCCCTGGAAAACGGGCCTACAGGCAACCCATCAACAATCGTAAACCACGTTATAAACGGACCGCACGGATTTATAACCACAACCTCAACTACGGTCCCAGTGGGTTTGAATTTGATGGTCACACTGGTTGTAACTGTACCAGTCACAGGATTTACAGTGGTTGATGGCGTGATTTCTGCAGTTACAGGACCACTTGTCGAATACGAAGAGTGAGTGCTCGATACAGGACCGGTACTGGTTTGAATAGTTACTGTTACAGTCGTCACAAAATTAGTTATAGTCACTGGCGAACCGGGAAGTGACAACTGAACTGTGGAGCTGCTGACTGTAGTAGTAACAGCTGGATCACAGTTAGGTGTACTTGGCTGAGAGGTCTGCGCATTGACGTTATTCGTAACCGAATCACCAAAAATACCCAGAACTATAGAGAGTAAGCTGAAGATCATAAAGTTTCTCAAATTTCTCACAATTTCCTCCTTAATACTTAAATAAAGTTTGTCCGGCCTTGCCGGTTAGAATCTAAATCAAAATTCAAGGATAAGTGTTTAGCTTTAAGAGCAGAAAATATTGGAAAAAAAACTGTTTATTTTAAACATACATAATTATTACTAGAAGATGTTTAACAAAATTGTGATAAACTGTAAAAAACTGCTGAAAGGAAACAGAAGTCAGTAATAAGTAGATCGAATATAGAATTTGGAATATGGGGTGCAGAGCAGAACATAGCGCTTCCGCGACAGATAAGCCAATAATCCGTTCAGGACCTGCTAGGCAAATCATCTGTAGAAAACGTCAAATAGGTTGAGAAAGAAAGTGAAGATCTGTAACATTGCAAACTAGAAACCGTTTATATTTTAACATAGATGGAAGTATTAATACCTTTGTCTTTAATCCTGGTTGTAGCCATGATAATTTACAACATCATAAGCGCGGACAAACGCAGAAAGCTCCTTGCCGAATACGCAGGACAACTAAACCTTAGATTTACGAGCGCCAAGGATTATTATATAGATAAACATTTCCGTAATTTTAATTGTCTTCAGCAGGGGCGTGACAGATACGCTTATAACATTATGCAGGGACAATGGAATAATCATGAATTTATAGGTTTCGATTATCACTATAAAACTGGCTCAGGAAAACATACACATACTCACTACCTGTCTTGCGTAATACTTTCCAGCGCAGTCCGGCTGAAACCTTTGTTCATAAGACCTGAAAACTTTTTTGACAAAGTTACCGAATTCATCGGATTCGACGATATAGACTTTGAATCAGCGGAATTCAGCAGGGAATTCTACGTGAAGTCCACGGATAAGAAATGGGCTTATGATGTTATTCACCAGCGTGCAATGGAATATTTGCTTTCACAACCGAGGTTCAGCATACAGTTTGACAATGACCACGTAATCGCTTACAACAATTCAATGTTTGAACCGATAGAATTTGAGTCGTCAGCAAACACAGTTAAAGGTTTGCTTGATCTTCTTCCTAACTACCTGCTTCAACAACAGACAGGGCAAAATCCATGAACAAATTCGCTCCTACCTTCAAGACCCCAGTTCCTATATTCTGACATGGAAGCACTTTATATTTTCGGATTAGTTGCCCTTATTGGATTCATCTGGGTAATTGCAACATACAACTGCCTCGTTAAATTGAGAAACCATTGTACTGAATCCTGGTCAGACGTTGATACCGAACTTAAGCGGCGGTACGATCTTATCCCGAATCTTGTAGAAACCGTAAAAGGGTACGCCAAACATGAGCGGGAGATTATTGAAAAAGTTACCGAAGCTCGAGCCCGTGCAGTTGCATCGACAGGATCTCCCTCATCACAGGCAAAAGATGAAAATATACTGGTTGGAACGCTCCGCAGCCTGTTTGCTGTTTCTGAAGGATACCCTGACCTGAAAGCAAGCAGCAACTTTCTTCAGCTGCAGAAAGAACTGGCCAATACTGAAGACCGAATCCAGGCAGCAAGACGGTTTTATAATGGAAATGTGCGGGATCTGAACAACAAAGTAGAGATGTTCCCATCGAATTTGATCGCTAACTTCTTCAGTTTTCAAAAATCTGAGTTTTTTGAGATAGAGGACAGCGGGATCAGAGCTGCGCCCAACTTCAATTTATAGACATACATTTGATCTGCTGAATATCTCATTTATAATCATGTTTCAAAATCGGAGGTACTCTATGGTTGGAATCAGCCTGCTGGAATTTTTGTCATTAACATCACTTGCATTAGCCTATACATCTGTACAAGAAGAAGGAAGCAAAAAGGAGATCAAAGAAATCAAGTCACTGATAAAAGAACTTCGCAACGCAGAAAAAGATGAAGTAGACGACATTAGATACAAACTGATAGAAAAATACAAAACATCTGAATCACTGTTAAATGATAGGCTTAAAGAGGCTGAAGATGATGAATTCACCGGTAGGATCAAATCAACGCTGGATGCGATCAAAGATCAGAAATTTATATGCGAAACCGTGACAAACAAACTCAACGAGCTTGTTAAATCAGAAAAGATTGCTTTTAACAGGAAATACTCGACTCTAAGCCGCATTGGCCACAAGAGCGGTTATTTAAATCTTTCTAATATGGAAGCAGATGAAGGAAGCATAACAATTGATGACTCCATGAAACTGGAAACAGGTCAGGGTTATGTGGACATGATATATAAAGGAACTTTAAAAATTAATTCGTTTTTAACAGTTGAACAAATGCAAATTAATCTGGAAACATCTGCCGGAAATGTAGTTGTTCAAATTACAAATGAAAATAACGGAGAAATCTCAGTAGGCATTGAATCCCCGGCAAAACAAGAACAGGAGATCAGCTACCCTGAAAATTCCATGTCAGATACCACTCTCCTTAGATTGCTTCCCTTTTTTCCATCGAGAAAAGGATTGAAATTTTATTTTACTTATTGGGAAGTTCTGGGTTTAAGTGAACCCAAAAAAGGCAAGGTCTTAGAATGCAAAGGAAGCGAAAAAATAAAATATTTAGGCAAAGAGACTGAGGTGACGCTCTGGGAATCCGATTTTGGCATCGGGAGAGGAATAACAACTTTTTACGTGACTCCGGATGCAGTGATAAAAGAACTTTTTTCTTATGGGGCGAGATTTTATCTGACTGAAGATAGTAATGTCAAAATAACATACAAAGCAGTACAGGTTGCGGTTGACCAGCTGAAAAATTCTAAAGACGATGAAGTCTTTGGAACATTTAAAAAAATGGTTAAACCAAAGATTAAAGAGGCCGTTTTTGACGAAAAAGCAACCGCAGAGTTTGTTAACTGGACAGGAAACAGAATCACTGATTGCGCAGTCAAGAGATCCTACATCGTTTATCTGACAACACTGCCTTACAATAAGGCAATCGTTAACCATATTTCATCATACTTAAGGGAAAATGAAGACTCGGAAGTGGTTGTTGTAGCTCTTCTTGCCTTGAAGGATCTGGATGCTAAGGAAAATGTCGATTCCATAGCAGCTCTTTTAACCTCTATAGATCCGGATGTTAGAGCAAACACGGCAAAAACCCTGGGATTATTCAAAGCAAAGCAATTTATGAAAGAGCTCGGCAAACTCACGGATGATAATGCTGAATGCAAGATCTTTGAAGATTTGGAAGATAAAGAAGGGACCAAAACCACTGTCAAAGAAACCGTTAAGGTTGTATTACAGGAGTTCGACCCCGCTCCTAAAACGAAGAAAAAATAATAAACAAAACTTCTAAAACTCAGTACAACAAAAATGCGAAATAAGAAATCAGAAGTAAGGATTCAGAAATCAGAAACAATTTGTTAAAGATCTGTTGGCAATTTGACTTAATCAAAGTTTCATATAAAACCTGCTTCTATCTATGAGAAGTTCGGCGAAATTCATTTACTTCCACAGAGGCGCAGAACATCCGCTAAGTCACAGAGAAATACAAAATTGGGTTTTTTGCGTGTTTTGTGGAAGACGGCACAAATTCTGCCGAGCATCTGATATATGGAACCAACAGAGATGAGTCACCGGTGGAAAATAATCGGGGCATTCTCCATTATCTATATCATCTGGGGATCAACCTATCTGGCAATACGATACACAGTTGAAACATTGCCGCCATTTCTGAGTTCAGGGATCAGATTCATAATTTCAGGAGCTATTTTATATCTATGGGGATTCCTGAGAGGCCAGCCGAGCGCAACATTTGCTCAATGGAGATCAGCAGCAATTGTCGGATTATTTCTTATGGTATGCGGTAATGGAGCTCTCAACTGGTCTGAACAACACATCCCTTCAAGTCTTGCCTCAATACTGATCTCAACAAATCCATTTTGGTTTGTCGTGATTGAATCTGTATTAGAGAAAAAATGGCCAAATATAAAAGTGGTAGCTGCTCTGATTGCCGGCTTCTTTGGCGTAATTTTATTGTCTAACGATCTTGGAGAAAACAATAATCCACTCTATTTCACCGGTATTATAGTGATTATGATTTCATCTATTTTCTGGGCAGTCGGGTCCATATACTCGAAGCGCGCCGATCTTCCAAAGTCTTCGATACTTTCCACCGCGATGGCAATGCTTACCGGAGGAATTTTCTCCGCAATTGTGGGTTTATCGGCCGGAGAATATCAGCAATTCTCGATGATTAACTTACAAACTAAATCTGTCATCGCGCTCATCTACCTTATAATATTCGGATCTCTGATAGCTTTTGTTGCATATTTCTGGCTACTCAGAGTGGTATCACCCACAAAAGTCTCGACCTGCGTTTATGTAAACTGCGTAATAGCTGTAATTCTTGGCTGGTCAGTAGGAGGTGAGGAGCTAAGCACCAGAACAATTTTAGCCGCCTTAATTATCATTGGTTCAGTAATAATCGTAACTTCAACCAAATCTCATAACATGGAGCATGAAACATGAAACATTGAAAATTCCCCAACACATAACCCGCGACTCGTTTATCATAAGTGGTTTCAATAGTTCTTTTAGTATTAAACGTCCTTTGTATACGATATAATAAATATTATGCGATTTATCTCCTTGTTCATCGCAGTATCTTTTCTCCCATGCTTACAACAAAATAATGAAAATCCTGAACAGATCCGTGAACTGATAAACCAGGTTTCCTCAAAAAATCCCAGAACAAGAAGCATCGCATCTGAACGACTTATTCATCTTTGGAAGACAGACTCTATCATTGACCGCATAAATGAATCGATAAGCAATGCAAAAAACAACAACGACTCCGACGCAATTTCAAGGTTGGAAAGAATATACAACAGAATTCAATTCAATCGGGCTGTTGGAGACAAACTCGCATCCACAATCAGAAGTGAAGATGCCGATGATATATGCTCCGGCAATGAGCAAAAAATCCTGGAGTATTTTCAGAAATGGATAGTTCGGCCAAAAAACTATGGACTTGATGCCAGACCAAAACAGGACAGATTGATTAAATGGGTATTCAACAATTTAAATACACAAGACGCGCTGAGAAATTTCCTATATACCTTCACCTGCATCGCCCAGGAAGTATCAAGCAAGCAAGATGGACTTTCTATTAACCGGCTTGAAATACTTCTGGAGGGCGACAATTTAAACAGTATAGAAAAGTTTCTGAATCTTGTTGTCGATTCAAGAGTCGTAGAGATGACAGATAAGATAGCAACTCTCGTTAATCACGATTCTCCAAGACTAAGATTTCTTGCTATCAATATTCTTGACAGTTTTTCTGCAAAAGAATATTACGGTGAAATTGCGGACAGGCTTGGAGATCCCAACACAGAGGTGCGGCTCTGCGCGCTCAAAATACTGGTAAAACTGACCGAAGACGACTACAGGCAAAAAGTTCTGATGCTTCTTAATGATCCTGAGCTTGAAGTAAGGGCAACTCTCATTTCGTGGCTCTGGTACTATAACGGCAGAGAGATTGTGAAAAATAACATCACCATGCTCTCTGACCTTCTGAAGAGCAGTGATATCTACATAATAAAATCCGGGCTGGAAATTATTGATACTCTCAATGTTAAACAATTCCATAAGGAGATCGCCGGTCTGCTCAAACATAGCAATCAGGAGGTCTGTATCCGAAGTCTGCTTGTACTTAAAAAGATCGGTGCTCATCTTGCAGAGGAGGAAATATCTGGCCTGCTTCTCAGCGACGACCCAACTATAAAGATTTACACGATTGGAGTTCTTGAAACACTGAGATCAGCAAAATGCGCAAAAAAAATTGCCAAGCTCTTAAAAGATCATGACGCCAATGTCCGTACAACCGCAATCCGAACGCTTGGAAACCTTGAAGCTAAAGAATTTGTAAATGATATCGCAGAGCTGCTGAATGATGGAAATCTCACAATACGTTTGCTGGCAGCAGAATCTCTGACTCTCCTGAACTCACAGCAGCACAGTAAAGAAATATCTAAATTTCTCAAAGATGAAGAACTTACATCAATTTCAAAGCAGATTATAATGGCGCTTCTGGTTCGACTTAATGCGAAAGAATGTATAGATGATATCGCAGTTTTTTTAAAGGAAGAGGATCCTTGGAGCAGATGCCAGGCAGTATGGGCACTTGGAAATCTTAATGCGGTAAAGTTCGCAGATGAGATTAAAAAGCTGTCAAGTGACGAAACAACTTGCACCCTGTGGATCGATTCCGATTCCCAGATCAAAACAACAATTAATACAGAAGTAGAAGATGCGCTCAGGAAATTTGATTCCGATAAAACAACAAAGTAGCCCTGTCAATCTTCCAAACAATTATGAATTGACCATGCATACGCTCGCTTTATAATCGCTTACGCAGGTGAAAAATTTGATCAAAGATCGCGCAAAATTTCGCGCTACCGTACAGGCGATTCTGGTTCTCTGTACAATATCAGCAGTAACAAAGCTGCTACCAGCGTCAGAAAAGGTTCTAGACAAATTAGATCTCGCAATTTATGACGTTATGATGAAAAAGCTCGTAAAAAAACAGGAAAGTATAAACAATGTTGTAAACATTGCGATAACCTCTGAAGATCTGGCTTATTACCAGCGTGAATCAAGAATGGGATGGCCATGGAGCAGAGCCTTCTACAACCATGTTATCGGTTATTGCCAAAAGGGGAAGGCAAAGGCTCTCATGTTTGATTTACTCTTTACTGACTTCTCACAAGGAGCAGGAGATGACACTGACTTCACAGAGGGAGGTCTCAAAAAATGGGACAAGATCTATCTTCTTGGTGAATTTCAGGAGACTGCACCAAAAGATATGCATGAATCTGACCAAGACTCTGTAAAAAAATATCTTCCAAATCTTTCCGTGCCGGTAACTATAAAAGATCCAAAAATAAAGATCAGAGAATCAAAATATGCAAGGCTCCCCATCGACGATATGTGTGATGCCGGATTCAAGCTTGCGCAATCTACAGACTTGCCCGACTTCGATGCAAAAAGCAGAAGATACAATCTCCTGACAAAATATGATAACTATTATATTCCTAACGCTGCGCTCAGGATACTCTGGGAGCTGGAAGGAAATCCCCCTGTAGTTATAGAGAACGGTTTTCTGACATTTGGTCAATATCGCATCCCAATTGATAACAAATGCCAAATGCTTTTGAAATTTTATGGGGAAGGCAGAACAACATTCAAAACAATCAACACCTCTCACGTAATACAAAACAACTATATAATGGACAATGAACCTGAGCAAAAACCGACATTTTCTCCAGAAATTTTTAAAGATAAGATTGTTCTGATAGGCACATATTTTCCCGGGATGGATATAAAAAAAGTCCCAACTGATCTTTCTTATCCCGGAGTCGAACTGCACTCAACAGCACTTGTTAACATAATAGCAAAAGATTTCCTCGTCGAACTCCCGAAGCTCTGGATTATTATCTGGAGCATTTTTTATATTCCGATCTCGGTCTTTACCTTCAGATACATAAAAGCTTTCCTGTGCAAATATGCGCTATACGGTTTGATAGGGATACATGTGGGACTTTCGATAGTTTTCTTCATGAACAATGTATGGATCAATGCTGTCCCGCAAATATCCGCAATACTTTCAAGCTTCATAACCGCAATGGCTCTTAACTATATTCAGGAAGGAAAACAAAAGGCCATGGTTAAGAAAACATTCCAATCATATGTTTCACCTTCGGTCGTTAATAAAATTCTGGACAGCTCTAAAAGCCTTAATCTTCAGGGAGAGCGCAAAAGATTAACAGTTATGTTTCTGGATTTCGAAGGTTTTACTACCCTATCAGAAAAATTGCCCGCTGAAGAGCTTGTCGCACTGCTGAAAAAATACTTCACAAGAATCGGAAAAGAGATATTTGCAACTGAAGGAGTTATAGACAAATTTATCGGTGATGCGGTTATAGCATTTTGGGGGGACCCATTACCTCAACCTGACAGTTCACTTCGTGCCTGCAGAACAGCACTACTTGCGCGAAAAGCCATGATAGAATTAAGACAAGAAACATCTCATCAGCTTTTTGCCCGCATAGGAATCAACACCGGAGACGCAATCGTCGGAAACATGGGCTCAGATACCCTATTCAACTACACAGTAATGGGAGATGAAGTTAATTTCACTTCAAGGCTTGAAGGAGCCAACAAGCAGTTCGGCACCAGAATTTTGATCAGCGAATCCACCCACAATGATGCAAAAGATAACATTCTTGTGCGCGAGGTAGGCCCCGTAAAAGTCAAAGGAAAACAAAAGGCTGTTCGAGTCTACGAATTAGTGGGAATTAAAGGAGAAATGGAAATTTTAAATGAACAGATCATAAATACTTACAATCAAGGTTTACAGGCATTCAAATCAAACAGATTTGATGACGCGCACAAAATATTTGCATCTATGCTCCAACAAGACAAAGATGACAAACTTGCAGAATTCTATTGCGACCTCACTAACCAGCTTAAATCTCATGTCAGGACAGTCTCAGATGAATACGTGCACGAATTAACCTCAAAGTAATCAGAAATCAATATATGGAAGTCAGTTTGGATAAATATAAGCACACTAACTTAATATTTGCTTTTTTCTGGGCATTGCTAGACTACCCATACATAAATTATGTTAAAGCTTCTCTACATAGTTTTACTGTTGAGTTCTGCGGGTGACAAAGACAAGAAAAAGGACAAAGAAAGCAATGAAATCGTAGTCAGCATAAAATACGCTCAAATAAAAGAAAAACCTGATCGTGCATCTAAGACAATCAAAGAGGTTACAGAAGGAACAATTCTTAAAGTATTGGAAAAAACCAGCAGCTGGAGCAAGGTAGAGTTTGAGACAGGAAAGTTTGGCTATGTCCACATCAGCGCATGCAATACAAAAAAAGCTTATATCCCGTCAGAAACAGCAAAAACTTCAGGAGATGTATCAAAAATTCAGGAATCAGCAGCAGCAAAAGGATTCAGTAAAGATATTGAACAGAAATTTAAGGCAGAAAATAAATTAGACGATCAATACAGGATTCTCGATGAACAAATAATCGCGAAACCCGCTTTTAAACGCAGGGGAACCAACAACACAGTTTCAGCCGATGAAATTGCAAAAGAACTGGAAGAGTTTCTAAAACAAGGAGGTTTAAAATGAGTTTAAAGTTTAAAATGGCCTCTTTGTTGCTAGTTTCAATGCTGTTGACATCCTGTATGACATCTTCCAAAGGGGAGGTTGTACTTTCGGAATCTCAGGAATATTATGCCGGAAGAGCAGCAGCCGCAAAATCTCTGACAGCTCTTAAGGTCTATAATGAAAAAGATCCGCAACTTCTCGATTACATAACGAGAATAGGTTATGCCATAGTTCTCAATTCAGACAGGGCGGAAATGTACGAAGGATATAATTTCGCTATCATAGAAGATGATCAAATAAATGGATTTACTTTCCCAAGCGGATTTGTCTTTATATCCACCGGAGCGATAAAACATGCAAAAAATGAAGATGAACTTGCAGCAATTCTTGCACACGAAATTGCGCACGTAAATCTGCGTCATCCCGAGGTCGCTACTATTAATGAACTCAAGAAAGGAGAAACAGCAAAAATGCTGGCCGAAGGCGCGAAAATAGGAATGACGATTTTCAACATCCTTCAGGCATCGAAAAACAAAGAACCGAAATTTTCTGAAAAGGATATTGAAAAGTTATCCGGAGCTCTTGGAGGCGTTGCCGACCAGCTCGGAACTGTGGTTGTAAAAGGTTATGAACGAGATCAGGAGCTTGAAGCAGACGATCTTGGTTTAGAACTGCTGGCAAGAACAGGATACAACCCAGTAGCACTAAGAAATTATATTGAGCGTCTTGGGAAACAGAGCTCATCTGCAAAAGGCTGGCTCAACAATGGACATCCAGATCCAAAAGACCGCATTGTCAGAATCAATGAGCTGATAAAGAAAAATAACTACCAAGAAAAAGATGTATCACCTAGAATAAATCGCTTCAATACATATACAGCTAAAGTCAGGTCGAATCAATAATCTAGAATACTCTAGTCAGAATACAGGAATCAGGCGTCCTTAATTGCATGAAAGATAAGATAGTTATAACTGCCTTGATAGTTTTATGCGCAGTTATTATAGGTATTGCGTCTATATATGGCTGTTCTCAGATGGCAAAGCATTCAGAAATTAGCAAACTCAAAGAAACTGATGAAGTCGAAATTAAAGAGATTAACCTATTATCAGATTCATCCCAACCTATACCGCCGACTAAAACCTCAATAAGTGACAAAAAAATTATCCAGGAAATAATAAACATAATAGAAAAGACACCGAGCAATGATAATCCCTTTACATCTTACCGATGCTCCTGCCTATATCTGAAATTCATCAATTTTAAAAAAGATGGGGAAAATATTATGGAGCTGAAAATCTCAGACCATTGCATTATGTTTCCGTCGGACCGGGAGCTGCATACAAAGAAACTATACGCTTACCTGAAACCTTACTTTACAATTAAGTAAAAGTCTAATCTACCGCGAGCATACCACAATATCACAATGACTTAAAAAATACATAACAATTCCGAATAATTACAAGCCGCTGTAGAAAAATAAACGTACTTGATTATATGAAAAACCGCACAAAAACAATCATCATTATTACTGCTTCAATCCTGACATCAGCTACCGTGATATTAGTCTACTACTCAATTTTTCTGACAACCCTTGATAGATTATGTGAAGCAGATCAAGTAACGATAATTCCAGGCCTTTTGCAATTGCAATTGGCACCAGGTGGATTAGTAGATCCTAAATCCTCATGGGTACTGGATGAACCTCCCACACAAATTCATGACAAGGATAAAATTAACGAAATAATAAAAACGATAAAATCAATTTATGGCTATTATTTCCCAATTAAATCAAACTGCACATGTACCTATATATCATACATTGAATTCAAAAAGGAAAATAACCCTCTGGGCAAAGTTTACTTCACTCCCAATTGTGTGAAACTTCCATCAGGAGATAAATTACACTCAGACAATCTATTCAAATATTTGATTACACTTGGTAAAATCTTCCGCTAATCAGTTGTTTCCTGTAACTTGCAGCTCGTAACCCGGAACCTATTGTAAACCTTTGATCTTTGCTTCCAGATCCTGAACTGCCTGCTGGAGATTGAGCGCCTTTGCAATTGTTAATGCGCGGTCATAATACTCTTTCGCTGCTTTTTTATCTGAAGTCTCTGTGATCATACCGAGTTCTTTCAAATCTTTAAGTATAGCTACAGAAATCTCGCTCGCCTTATCTAACTCGAGGGCTTTATCTGCAAATGTTTTCGCCTTTGCAAGATCTCCCTTTAACCTTGAGACCTGAGCCTTTGCAAGATAAACAGATGCGACACCCCCAAATTCTTCGCTTTTTTCATACAAGGGCAATACCTGGTCAGCCAGCTTATCAGCCTCATCTAATTTGTTTTTCTTAATACTAATAAACGCCTTTCCTGTTAATATTCTGGCTCGCTCCAGATTGCTCGATTTTTCTGTCAGGAACTTCTCCGCACTATCAAAATCACTTTCTGACTGATCAAGTTTGTTCATTTCCAACAGTATTGATCCACGGTTGGTCAGACAGCGTCCTTCAGAGACCTTATCCTGTAACAATACATACGAATCAATCGCTTTATTCACTGCCTCTAGAGCATCGCTATATTTACCCAGTTGATAACTTACAACAGCAATATTGTTCGCAACTCTTGCCATATCCTTTTGGCGGTCTACCTTGGCAAAATGAGTATATGCATCTTTGTACTTAGTTAATGCCTCTCTAAACTTTCTATTTCTGTAATCAAGATGAGCTTCTCTGCTCAGCTGATCTCCCTTGAAACTGGGAGGTTCGGCAGGAGGAGAAGAACCGCAACCCACTAACATAAAAGAATATAGAATACAGAATAGAGAATATAGGAACAAATATCTTGTCATCTTACACCTCATTATTGCCCGCAGATTGGATTAATTCCAAGAAGTTCGTCTTCAGTAGGCTGGCTGAAGGCTGAACTTATTGGCCATACTCGTTTTAAACCATCTACAACTTCACGACCGCTGGCCGCTGTCTCTGTACCATACCTTGTAAGTTCAGGTAATTGAGCTGTAGTTTTATTCAGATCTAAAAGCATACTATTGAGCCTTTCAAACATTATCTTTGTCTGCTGCAGCAGCTCTGCAGACTGATCTTGCATCCTCAATATCTTATCATAAAGTTCCCTGTCGCTAAGAAGCGCGCCAACTGTTCCCTTTGGACTATTAACATTCTGAAGCGTTGTATTCAACTGCCCCGTCAACCTTTCAACATTTTTAAGTAAATTTAATGTCGTTTCTCCGGTTAGGGATTCAACATTTCGAAGTGTAGTTAGTATTGAATTATAAAATGCTCCCTTATCATTGAGCATCTTGCCAACCGTATGATCCTGATTATTCAATGAGTCTACAAGATTTTTTGCGCTATCGGTAATCTCTGCAACTGCATCCTTGAACGGCTCGAACCTGAGCTCATCCATCTCAGAAATTTCCGGAGAATCAGCATCTCCCGGTTTTATTTCAATGAAAGATTCTCCTATAACTGTAGATCTGAGCATTGCGGCAGAATTTGTCCTGATAAATTTCAGATGCTTTTTTCTGAACTGCATGACTACACGTACCTTCAAATCATCCTGCAGTGAGACTTCTTTTACAGTTCCAACATTAAAATCGAGCATCTTGACCGGCGCACCCTGTCTCAGATTGTGCGATCGCGACATGAACATGAAAGCGTTTACATTATCGGAAAAGAGCTGAGAAGGACCTCCTTTAACAACGAACACAACAATAAGCAGACCAATTGCCCCTCCAGCCAAACCTCCAACCCACAACTCAAATTTGCGAAGACGCCAGTCCATATAACCTCCTTACATCTAACTCATAAACTAAATTTCTTCTTTAATTCCAATATTTCGTTCACCCATGGATCAGAAATAACTTCATCTGGTTTCCCCACAACTGAAAACTTCCCATCCTTCAATATCGCAATTCTATCAGCAACTCTTGATTCAGGATCGATATGAGTTGAAAATAACAGAACTGAAATATTTTCCTCCTCACAAAGAGATTTAATAAGGTCTAGCAGCTTTAATCCTTCAAGCGCATCTATATCGTGCAGAAGTCCATCAACAATCAAAAATTGCGGTCTTGCAATCAATGCTCGAGCTATCGCTACACGTCTTCTTACCCCACTGCTTATCTGAGAAGGGAGATTTTTGACAAAAGGATTGATACCAAATCCGCTGCATATTTTATCTATTCTTTCTTTTTCATAATATTTTTGAAGTTCAGGATGATATCTAAGCTTTAATACAATGTTTTCTACAACTGTTCGATTGCTGATCAGCCCGGAATTTGATGCAACGTATTCAACTCCATGCTGATACTTTGAAACTGAAATCCCATTTACAAGGATATCTCCCATAGTGGGAACAAGAAGTCCTGCGCAAAGCTTTGCGAGTGTAGTTTTTCCTGATGCATTCGGACCGGCTATCAGGACTATTTCTCCTTCATCTACCAATAAATCAATATTGTTAATAATTGGTTTCTTTTCATTCGAATAGAATACTCCTTTTAACTCAATCTGATTCATAACATATATAAGAACATCGCCATTACGGCAGAAAATACTATAACCGCAAACAAAGAGTGGACCATTGCCCTGCTCACCGCACGTGGAATTTCCGTAAGAGAAGGGATGATTTCGAGCCCTTTTATACAGCAAATCGTTGTTATAAGGATCCCATTCCCCATATTTTTTATAATAAATGAAGCCAGCATAGATAAACTCAGCTCATCCTGTATCCTGCCAAGATATATTGGCAAAGGAACCCCTGCCTGAAAGTAGATAAGAAGAGCTTCAACCGAGATTGTTATCACGGCAAAATAAACAGATAAAACGATCGTCGCAAAAGTTATTCCAAGAAGTCTGGGGTAAATCAGAAATCTAAATATGTTTATCCCAAGCGCCCTGTAAGTATTTATTTCTTCATTATAAACCAAGGTTGCAAGCTCGACAGCAACAGCACTTCCCGATCTGCCAAGAACTATTATCGCAGTTGTAAGAGGAGCAAGCTCAAGAATAACGCTCCTGAAAAAAACTTTATCTACAAGCTCAGGATTTCCAACACTAGACAGTAAAAAAGAGATCTGAATACCCGCACCAAGCCCTATAATTGCGGCAAACATTGATATGAGCCAGAAAGCCTGCACTCCTGTAAAGTAAACCTGTTTTATCACCTCTTCGAAAACAAGCGCTTTACCTTTCTCTCTATTTTTCCAAACCTCCCACAAAGTCAGAAAGAAAACCCGGATGATTTGTATGACAAATGCAAACGGATAAACAAAAGCTCTGATCATTCTGTGGATTATATATTATCGGTAATTTAAATCTATAATGAGACCAGCCCTTCGATATATTTCTTTCGTTCCGATGGAAGAAAAACTGCCTCACAAGAATTATGCAAAAGTGTTTTGATATCGCTTTCTTTAATAGATGAGTTTTTGATTGATGTCTCAAATTCATTGCTGAGCGAAGTTCCGGAAATTTGCGGATTATCTGTATTCAGGGTTACCTTTATTCCGCGCCTGAGCATTTCCCTGACCGGGTGAGGTTCTGTACCGCTCCATCCTCCTGTATGCCTGTTGCTTGTAGGGCAAACTTCAAACGTGACATTTCTTTTAGATGCAAGCTTAACGACTTCATCATCTTCAAGTACAAATATGCCATGTCCAATGCGATCACAGTTAAATTCTTCAATTGCCTGTCTGATGTTTACTGACCCGCCCCTGACTTCACCGGCATGAATAGTAAGACCCATCCCCTTTTTCTTTGCCCTGTTAAATGATCCGCCAAACTCGGAGGCATCGCCTACAAATTCATTGCCGGCAAGATCAATCCCTGAAAATAATTCTCCTGCTGATCCTATTGCAAGTTCAAGCACAGGTTCCTGGAGCTTGAAATCAAAGTGACGTACAACAGTTACAATGAAAGAAAGTTGTACACCAAAAGATTTTGCAGCCCTGCGCGAGGCGCCTATAACCCACTCTGCGACCTTTTCATACTGGAAATTTTCTCTTCTTGCGAACGGGATCGGGCTGAAGCGGATTTCAAGATACTTAATACCATCCTGAGCGGCATCAGCAACTGCCTCGTATGCAGCACGCTCGATAACCTCCCTGCTAACCCAAAAATTTCTTATAAAATTGAACTTTCCAAGATAATTCAAAAAACTCGAAGGATCGCGCTGTGTTATTTTATAGTATTGAGCAAGTTTTTGATGGTTGTCAGTCGGAAGTGGAATGCGGAACTCTTTTGATATATCCATTAAAGTGTTCATTTTTACCGCGCCTTCAAGATGTCTGTGCAGATCAATCTTTGGAAGTTTCTTGAAATCCATTCAATTATAATTCCGCTCGATAGCCTGATCAAAATTCCTGATCTTGCAAATCCCAAGTAATTTTGTCAAGCGCGCCTCTGCGTTCGGTTCCTCCAAAATCCACTGTTTACTATATATATCCATGCTCGAACAATATGTAATAAGGTCGATAAGAGATCCGATTTCCATCTCTGCTAAGGCATCTTTAATCCCGGAATAATTAAACATTTTAGATAATACCGGGTGGAACTGATCAACAAGCAATTTCCTTTTTTTGTCTGCATTCGGGATATTTTGATCTCCTGATTCTTTGATGATAGCCGCTTCCGCAATCCTGTACGACTTTTTCTTATCGAGTTCCTTAAAGCTGAATCTGGCAGCTCCATAAAGAATAATGTCATATTTACCATCATCCCGCAAAGTTGACTCGACTACTTTCCCCAGGCACCCAATATCATAGATTGTAGGATCTCCGAAATAGCTCTTTTCATATCCCTTTTTCAGCAACACCATTCCAATATATGGTTCTTTTTTCAAACTATCTTTAACCATTTCAATATAACGTGGTTCAAATATATGAAGCGGGAGAAATGTGCTCGGAAAAAAAACAACATTTGGCAGGGGAAACAACGGGATAATTCCATTAAACTTTACTGCATCGAACGACAAATCCATGGTTATATTATACTCCTAATAACTAATACCAGAAGAACTAGCTTAACGTATTCAATAAACGGATTACGAGTTGCGTGTTAACGGGTTTTACTGCTTATATAACTGAGTCCGAATTCTCCGGTCGCTAATTGCATATTACTCTGTTTTCCCATGGATACTTTTTTTAATACGCAATCCGGCAATATTTAATCCGTCATTAATGTAAACAAGAAGTTGAAATTGCTACTCGCAACCCGTTTATTAAACAAAATTCCAAGCGTATTTGTTTATAATTCCTCAGACGATGAGTATTCGATTACGCTTGTTCCTTCTGAATAGAAAATCGTTACATCATCAAAAACAGGTGTTGCAAGCAAGGTTGTACCGGGATTCACTCCTTTGACATTGAATATTATCTTGTATTTTATAAAACCGCCATTTTTAAGTTCATAAAACTTTTTCCCTTCATGTTGTATTTTACTATATGCAGAATTCTTTCCTTCGAGAACTGTCTCCAAATTACTTGTTGAGTCAAAAACAAGGAGATTTACTTTTACTGCAGATCCTTCCTGCTCTTCCAGTCCCTGTCTAAGAGGTGATCCGGTTGTTTTCCCGTTAAAAAAGGATTCGCCTGAATAGTCATACATAATAGGTTCCAGGTTACCCTTATCATAATCTTCAGCAAACCAGGTCCATTGAACACCCAGAAGCTTTATCTTTTTTTCTGTTTCTTTCTGAGATGTGACAACAGATGTCATATTTTCATCTGAATAAACCCTTGATTCCTTCGAAAGTCTCCTTTTCAAATCATCAGCAAGGAAATAAATAGCTGCTGATTCGAATTCAGCATCACCTTTAGGCAGATAATATCTTCCTCTGTTATATACATCCTTAACTGCACCGAGAATACTGTCTACTTGACTTTTTCTTTCCGCATCCCCTGTGGCATTTGATCCATGCAGATAAAACTCATCGACAGTGAAGTCGCCTGAATAATTTCTTGGCCAGATCGACAGATTTGGATCACCTTTGATAAACCCCAATTTTTTAAATGTAAACCCATGGAAAGATGACTCTCCTATTCTGAAAGTGTTTGCCCGCAGATACTGACTGCCAAGCGGTTTTTCGTCAGGAACCTGTAATGTATCATCCGCTGAATGCAGCGCAAGTGTGGGCCTTCTGCCGCCCTTAAGCCATAGTTTTTGATCAATTTTGCTCTGTATGTTTGTTTCATAAGGAGCCCTTATAGTTCCGGCTAAATCTGTTCCATTTACCAATATTTTCATTTCGTGCTCAGGACTATATTTAGGCATCTCCGCATAACTTGTACTATTAAACAATCCTCCTAATAAAGATGTCGATTGTACGACTACATCTCTATTAAATTTAATGTACCATGACCAGCTAACATGCGTCCATTTATGCGCCTCCAAATAATTTCTTTTAGGCTGCGTTATGGATGAAGATTGAGATCTCGATGCGCTGCCAAGACCATCTTTCTTTAGGTTATGATTCAACCCGGGGGTATTGCTGAAGATTTCGATATCAATGCTGTGATGTTTACCTCCATCTTTTCTATCCGCCCCGGCAGACGAAGTTGTAATGGACGGCGTAAGTGAAGGAAGTGCTCCCGTCGGATTCGGATATTCATCCGCATATTGAGCACCCCATAATTTCCATGAATGAGGCTGCTGCAGCAGCATCCCGATAAAATCTGTAGGAAAGTTATCCTTAATATGCTCCCAGTCATCAAGTGAACCTGAGGCCCAATGCTGATAAATACCTCCAAATAATGATGCAGGTCTCATACCGAATGTTCCGCTCCGTCCTGATTCTAAATACTCAGTCTTATCAACAGGACGTCTGTTGTAATTACTCCTTGGCCTGCCATAATATTTAAAAATCGGATCTTCTGTAGATTCAACTGTATAAGGGGAGCTGGCATGGGCCGGGGCGAAAAACAGACTGAACATATCCGGATTTCTGTACTCATAGAAATGACTTCGTTCGATAATCTTATTATCGGGAAATCCTTTATGCCATTTATCATAACTGAACAACTTTCTCATTTTGCCGGTATGCTCAGGGAAGAAACTCGGCTTGACCCACATAGAAGCAACACCACCATAGCTGAACATTGATGTACCTTCATCAATCCAATAAGCTATCCCGCTGTTTCTTTCAACATAAGCGCCATCAATCCTAAGATCACTCGGAGCGTATGTCCCTAATGGGGGAAGAACATCTGATGTGGCATCACTATTTTTACCATTACCCATTCTGAACGATCTCGCAATTCTATTGTGTGATTTAGAATCATAAGGCCCTTTGGTTTCTTTGAGATCATCTCCAAAATTCATTGATCTTTCAACTTTCTTTTTAGTTGAAAGATTCACAACAAGATTTCTTGCTGACAATGCAGTTCCAAACAGTGATTGTGCCTTATAATATTCATCATATCCATCCCAACCGCAAACAGTCCCTTCATAAATTTTTTCTTTATAATTTGGATCAAATAATGCAGGGTCAAGGCCTTTGTTCCCTGGCAACCTGTCGGTTTTATCTATAGTTTTATCACTTATTATTTCCCTCGAACTTGCCTCGCATCTGTACAATTCACTTTTGCGGAGATCAACACTTGCATGATAATGGGCCTTGTAGTCGTGTGAAAAATGCGAATGGATGCCTTCAAATTTCGATATGCCTTCCACCGGCCAGTGAGGCACACCCTGCGGTGTCTCAACAACCTGCCCTTTTAATGAACCTTTCAATCTGTTGCCCTGTTCAACACCGCCATGAGTACTTAATTGAAGCCAACCATCATATTCGCTTCCCCAGCCAGTCTGAATAGTCTCATTTTTTGTCTTATATCCGAGCCATCCATCCTTGCTGGATTTTGTCAGGTTAAAATAATCATTGAAATTATCCTCGAATGTATTTCTTCCGGCAGAAAGCCCTTTTGAAGCGGTACTATTATAAACTTCCGGTCCAATCTCCAAAGCTGCGCCGCTGTTCGTTACTTCAACGCCAGCCTTATCTGATGCTTCACCATGGGCAAAGTGGCGCTGAGTGGTTTCTCTATATGCATCAAATACTTTAACAACCCCTCTGACTTTTTGTCTAGTAAGTTCTCTGACCGCTTCGGCATTAAAAATCGTCTCTTCTTCTTTCAGCTCTCTTAAAGGTTTTAAAATTCTTCCAATACTCTCAATCTCAAAATATCCCATCGGTCTGAAACAAAATTCTGTAGAGTTGACAATAAGGTCTGTCTTATCAACCCTGAGCCACAGATTTTCATCCGGATTTGTTTCATTAAGATGCATATTGGGATTGAAATTCGCTTTAATAGCATCGGCGATCGCATAGCTGGCAAATTCCTGCTGTGCAGGGTCATTTTTCGGCGCGGGATAATCTATCACCCCCTCATAGCTCCAGTCTCCTGAGACGGGGTTATCAAACCCCTGAAATAGGTAGTTCCAAAAAATATTTCTTTGATCTTTTATTATTCCTGATTCAACAAGATAATCAATAAATCTATAAAACTGCGCCCAAGTTCCGAACTCACCTCCAAATGGAAGAGTGCTGTAATCAATACCGCCTTCTTTTCCCTTATTTCGACACGCAATAATATGCTTGGCAATAATCTGTGAATCGATAACACCATCAGATTGAATGGTCGTTCCGGTATTTGATTTCCATTGAGGTCTGATCGGAGCAGTTCTGTATAGAAAGCCATACTCATCACCATCATATTTTATCTGAATATTTTGCGCAGGATTTGAAATATTCATGGTATAACCGCCAGCATCATAAGTATAGCCGGTATATTCCCATCCAATATACTTTCGGGGAATCCTGAACAATTCCGCCTTTCCTCCGCACGATGTCGCCTTCCAGTATGGCTCCTGCAAAAAGTCAAACTCAGGCGATGGAGCATATGGAGCAAATCTTCTTCTTTCAGTCAGGAAAAATCCGCTGACATCTGTAATCAGTGAAGTCAATAATTCCTCAGATGCGTTGTTTATATTAACCGGAGCTCTGTGAGTAACTTCAACATATTGAGGAAACAGCTCATCAAGCCCGTAAATTGCATTATGATATTCAGAAGCATGTGTATCGCCGGCATATTCTGTACTAAACCATCTGAGTGCTTCCTTAAAATATGACGAGCGAGCCGTTTTATTGAATCTATATTCACCTGCCGCGTTCATACCGCGTCCTCTTCTGAAAGTCATTACACCGGAGTCGAAACCTCTAGGCATTTCACCGGATTTGACATACGGTTTTTGTGACGGATTCGCCTGAACAGCAGGTCCAACACCTATATCAGCGTTATCACCACTTCTGTAATAATAGATAGGATACTCGTTGTAAACTTCATCGCTTAAAGGAACAGGATTAACTACGTTTTTATCAACCCAAGCGTACACCGTCAGAAATTTACCTATCTTTCTGTAAATAGATCTGCCTTTCTCTATTCCATATTGCTGTTCAAGAATTCTTTTGACCTGATATTTTGCTTTAAATCCGATTGAAGGTCTTGCATCAATTAACTTCTGGCCAAAATCTGAAGGAGCATTTTCTCCCAATATATTCGGATGATTTACAAGTTCATTCAATATTCTTTTTAAATTCTGGCTGACGCTCGACTGATTCCCACCATACATATTGATTCCATCATTGATATACAGACATGACTGCAGATCAATAACTCTCAGTGAATAACAGTTGCTGCCATCTGCATAAGTGCCTTTGGAGCTCATCCCGCTCACGCCAACTTTCACAACCGGAGGAACATTTCGTGATCTCACATCTGAATCTTTTACCCTGTTAGGAACTATCTTTATGGTTTTTAAAGTATTGCCATCTGCATAAGCAAAGCTTGGTTTTTGCGCCCACTCAGTCGCAATATTTACGACATCGCGCTCCTCATCCGATATTGCTCCATCCATATCTATATCCTGGATTTCATCATTATCAGAAACTCCGTTCTCGTTTAAATCCGATCCGCCATATTTAAGTCTTTTGTCAGAAGGATTGCTGTTGAGCTCCGCAATTGCCCTTTCAAAACCAAACTGCGCGAGCCATTTTGCTTCCAACAGTTCAATGTATCTGGTTGACTCAATTTTGGAAACAGTCTGCAGGCTTGCAGCCGTAGTCGCTACTAACGCGAGCAATGAAAGAACACCAAGTGTGAGGATAAGAATGGTTCCACGATTAGATCCGTCCCGGAATATAGACTTCATAGACAATTTACTTATCAAGATCACACCGCAATGTGTTTAGATTCAAAAAAATAACATCATTAAAAAGACCTGCCTTTATTGAATAAAAAGGCTTAAAGTGCTTCCTTCCCATACAGGCTTGAAGAACCCTTTTTTGATGCTTAGGTAGTATTTTTGCTACATTAATCAAGATTTAAACCCGCTGAAACCCCGATAAACCCGGTTTAATCGTGAATTAGCAACAAAAGCAGCAAAAAGATTCAGAAATACCAGCGAGCAATTTAAAGAAGTGACAATAAATATTTCAATTCATCCTCGACTTCGGATTCCTCAAGAACATATTCCAAGATCCCTTTTCTGATGATTTTTCTTACGAGTCTGCGCGCATATACAAGATAGTTCCTGACATCTGAATCTTTTATACCAAGCTCCCTGGCAAGAACCACGTATGAAGGCTGGTCAGGGCCTGAAGAATCAAGATCATATCTTTCAAACACTGAAAAATAAACTTCTTTGCCTTCTTCAATAAGTTTATTTCTGAGTATTCCTATCGATCTTGTTAAAATTGTCCTTGCCCATTCCCTGTCAAAAGATTCGAGCGGATCAAGAAACTCTTTTTTATCGCCATGCTCACTGCCTACTTCTTCAAAACTTACAGTCTTCGTTCCGCCTCCATGTTTTTTAGTCTGCAGCTTTCTCTTTTTATCGATAAGGAAATGTTTGAGCGAAACCTTTAAAAATGTCCTGAATCTTCCTTTCTCAGGAGAGGCGGGCTGAAGATAATTTTTCTCTACAAAAAACTGCGCGAAAAACTCCTGAGTGAGATCTTTTGCATCCTCATTTGACATCCTCCAAACGTTACGTATATAGCTGTAAACAGGCTTCCAATATGCCGAAATAAGATACTCCAGCTTCTCTTTGTAATTGCTGCTGGTTCTGTCCTTTGCATTTAAGACGACGTTCCACGTAGTTAGAGGAAAATGGTGCTCGTCACCTCCCATCGAAGTATTGCGCCCTGACATAATAGCACTTTGAATTTTAAATTTCTGATTCGCAATTGCAAAAACCAGCTAAACAGATGCTTATCGCAATCTTTCATCAAATTGATATTATTTCTTTTCTATAGACGTAAGATATATCCACTTCAATTATGAAGAATGATCGATTTCTAAAGGCATGCAGGTCAGAACCCGTTGATTGCACTCCGATCTGGATGATGCGGCAGGCAGGCAGGTATATACCTGAATACAAGAAGCTCAGGGAAAAATATGATTTTATGACGCTTTCAGAAGACCCCGAGCTGATAACAGAGGTTACGCTTATGCCGCTCAAACAATTTGATTTCGACGCCGCAATAATTTTCGCTGATATCATGACTCCGATTAAACAAACAGGCATCAAATTCGAGCTTCAGGAAAATATCGGACCGGTAATAGCCAGTCCAATCAGGACAAAATCAGATGTCGAAAAGATTGTAATCCCCTCACCACAGGAAATATCTCCACCACTTTACTCTGCAATTAAACTGGTAAAGCAGGAACTATCCGGAAAGATACCTCTCATAGGGTTTGCAGGCGCGCCATTCACTCTTGCAAGTTACCTAATAGAAGGCAGAGGGTCGAGAAGTTTTACAAATACGATTACACTTATGAAAGAAAATTCAGTGGCCTGGACTCTACTAATGGAAAAACTAACAGAAGTAATAATAAGCTACTTGAACGAACAAATTAATGCCGGTGCGGATGCGTTCCAGTTGTTTGACAGCTGGGTCGGATGTATGAGTTTAAATGATTATAAAAAATATGTATTCCCATACTCACAACAAATTTTCAAGTCACTAAAACAAGCACCATCAATACATTTTGGAACCGAAACAGCTCCATTATTACCTGTAATGAAGGAAGCAGGTAGTAGAGTTATTAGTGTTGACTGGAGAATCGAGCTCGATAAGGCCTGGGAAATTATAGGACATAACCTTGCAATCCAGGGAAATCTCAATCCTTCAATATTGCTTGGATCTGTAGAACAAGTTAAGCTTTCAACCACAGATATTCTTAAACGAGCTGCAGGCAGACCGGGACACATTTTTAATCTTGGACATGGAATTTTACCCGAAACTCTGTTAGAAAATGTCGAAGCAGTAATTGAAACGGTACATAACTACAGGCAGAATATGGAATACGGAATATAGGATATGGAAGATAGAAAACAGAAGACAGAAGACAGAAGACAGGAGTCAGGGGTCAGGAACCAGGGGGTTTTGCTGATGGCATACGGAAGTCCAAATAACCTTGAAGAAATTGAGGCGTACTACACTCACATACGGGGAGGGAGAAATCCAACTCCGGAACAGTTGGAGAATCTAAAAGCCCGTTATAAAGCAATAGGAGGAAATACCCCATTACTGGAAATAACAAAAAATGTTGCCGGGAAACTAGGAAAACTTCTTAACGAACAACCTCATAACTCGCCAACCGACAATCAATACAAGGTATACATAGGCATGAAACACTGGCATCCATACATTGAGCAAACCATCAGTGAAATGGTAAAAGATGGTATACAAAATGCCATTGCAATTGCTCTCGCTCCACATTACTCAAATCTCAGTGTCGGCAGCTATGTCAAAGCTGTTCAAACTGCTCAGGACAAACTCAACAGCGCAATTAAATTTACTTTCATTAATAGTTGGGCAGATAACCCTACTTTCCTGGAAGCAATTTCTGACAAAATAACAGATGCGCTGAACGAATTTAGTAATACAGAACGAGAGCAGGTTATGACACTTTTCACAGCACACAGCCTGCCATCTAAAATTCTTAAAGAGAATGATCCGTATCAGGAACAGTTACTTGAAACATCCAGAAAACTGGCTCAGTTGGCGCGACTCAAACAATGGAGATTTGCATATCAAAGCGCCGGTAAGACCGGAGAAGAATGGCTTGGTCCCGATATAACCGAGGCGATCGAAGCTCTCGCTGAAGAGCAACACAAATATATCCTCGTCTGTCCGGTAGGTTTTATAACCGATCATCTGGAAATTCTTTATGACGTTGATATAGAAGCGATGGAAACAGCGAAAAGAAATGAAGTTAAGCTCAAACGAACGGAATCGCTGAATGCAAGTCAAAAACTTATTGAGGCGCTTGCATCATTAGTCAAGTCAATCTAACAACCAATAATTTCCACATATAGAATTCGACGGCTTCATCTGGAGCGTCGACATGACAGACGCTGCTCATGTTATCGATCCGGAAGACATAGATAGATAGTCTTCTATAAACAGACTTTATTCTAAGAAATCTTTAGCAGATCTCCTCCACAAAAATCTGTGGCAAACAGCATCCATGAGAAAGCTCTGCTGGAAATCTGATAGTTATATTTATCCAACATCGGAAAATAATCTAATGCTTCCCGGTTAAAAACGTCCTTATATAACAGATGCAAAATAGATACGCGCTATTGGTCGTGCTCTTTGCGCTCTTTATTGCGCTGTTTTTTCTACCCAAACAACAGACAAAACCCGTTCAAATATCAGATAACAATGAAAATGCGCTTACAACGTCGGTTAAAGCCCCCGGCTCGGCTTTCAGTAACAGTCAAACCAAAAACGAAGAAGGCTCCGGCCAAGATGCGCAAACCGCGTTGAAATCTGAACAAGAAATCGAAAGGTCAGTAATAATAACAGGTTCTGTACTGAAACCTGACGCGACTCCAGTTGAGGGCGCACGCGTGCGAATATCTATCTGCGAACCTGCAGCAGAAGGAAAACAATCCGTAAAGTATGGCGACAGTTTTCTGAAGGAAACAGCTATCACTGGGTCTTACCCAAGCACAAATAAACAGGGAAACTTCAACACGTCATTCCAATACAGATCAAAGGAATCATCAAAACACATTCTTCTGGCTGAAGTATGGTCGCCCTTCACAAATTATAACAAGAGCCTTCAACCGTACGATCGGGAAAAACATCTTGAACTTCTGTACAGCGATCTGTGTTATGTGAAACCTCAAACATTTATTATAGCGGAAAAAAACAATACTATAAATATCATTTTGTGGTGCCTGCCGACAGCAAAACTCACTGTTCAGATTATTCCAGAAAGCACTGAAGCATATTTAAGATTAGAAATTCCGGGCATTCCTGATTCCAGATATTCACGTGAAGACTTCGCAACATTTGAAGGAAAAGCGATCTTTGAAGTTCCTGCAGATACTGAATTCAATTTAACCTGCAGAAGCTGCAATTATCCTGATATAAAACACGACATCGAGCCGCTGCAGACCTTATCAGCTAAATATCTCCGTTTAGAATTCAGCAAGGGACATATCAGATACAGCGGAAATTTCGTAGATGAGAATGGAATCCCAATAAAAGACGCGGGCGTAGAAATAATACAAGATGGATTGTCTTCTTACAGAACACAGACTGACAGTAACGGAAGTTTTGTCGCTGAAGGTCTCCTCGACAAACCAATTCGACAAATCAGCTTCACCTCTCCAATCAAAAACAATACAAACAATACAATTGAAAAACCTCCAACCTGCGTGTCTGGTACCACGAATTCAATTATTATTTTTAAAAACGTAGACATTAATATTTCCAAAACATTCATCTTCGAACAATCCAAGTCCAATCAAGAATCAACAATTGACTGATTATTGACAAGAGACTCATAAAATACGAAAAACCTTCGGTTATTAATCAGTAATTGTATATTATTCCCCTATGCCTTTGCCCAGATTAAGGAACATAGATGCATATCCGGTAGACATTGAAGGCAAACGATATGTTTGTCTGAAAGATCCTGAAAACATTATAGACAACCTTCTTATATTAACTCCGCACGCATTTATGATTGCAACCATGCTCGATGGTAAAAAAGACATACATGCCCTTCAGGAATCGTGCGTAAAAATGTTCAAGGGAGCAATGATAGTATCTGATGACATCAAACAACTTGTCAATCAGCTTGATAAAAACGGCTTTCTGCTTTCAGAGAATTTTGACAGGATAAAATCAAAAATAGAGAATCAGTTTTTGAGTTCGCTGGAACGTCCCGCTTATCTTTCAGGAAAATCCTATCCTGAGTCGCCCGGAGAACTTTCCAAACTGCTTATCAACTATATAAATGGAGCTTCCAGGAAAACGAAGAAAATCAGCCATGAAAAAATAAAAGGGATTATATCTCCTCATATTGACTACAACAGAGGCGGCGACTGTTACGGATATGCGTACAACGTGCTGGAAAAAATCGGGCAGGATTATGACACATTTGTAATTCTGGGAGTCGCGCACTCATCACCTCCTTCACCATATGTATTAACAAGAAAATCATTTGTAACTCCTCTGGGGACAGTACAGACAGACCAGGAAGTTGTTGACTACATAGCGCAAAGGATTTCATTCGACCCGTTCAAATATGAAATAGTGCACAGAGCTGAACATTCCATAGAATTTCAAGCGATTTTTCTAAAGCACGCCATTAAACACGATTTTAAAATAGTTCCGATTCTCTGTTCATCTTTTGAGTCACTTGGTGAAGATGATCCTTGCCACAATAAAAACATTGAGAACTTCATTAAAATACTGAAAGAAACACTGAAAAAATTCACAAAGAAGAAATTTTTTATTATTTCAGGATCAGATCTTGCGCATGTTGGACCACGATTTGGAGACAACGAGCCTGTAAACGACAAAATGATTTCTTGGATGGAAAAAGATGACCAGAGCAGTCTTAAATTCATAAAAAAAGCTGATCCTCTGGGCTTTTACAAATCTGTAATGCATGACGGCAACAAGCGCAAAGTCTGCGGACTTTCATCAATATATACAACCCTTAAACTATTAGAGGGAAGCAAGGGAACCATACTTAACTATAACTATGCATCAGATCCTGCGGGAGGCATGGTAAGTTATACAAGTGCGGTTTTGAGCCGCCAAAAAGCTTGAAGCGGTCAGATCAAGATAACAACAAAATTATCTCAGCTGTTTTCGCAATAGCAGCAGCAATTTTATATGGCGCGTCGTTTCCGCTTTCAAAGCAAATACTTGACCAGGAAGTTAATCCATTCATACTTGCGGGACTATTTTATACAGTTCAGGCAATTCTTTTTTTCAGTATCAGGACGGTAAAACCTGCAGACCACGCAAATAGATTACAAAAATCTGACTGGCTCTGGCTTTCAGGAACAATCATCGCCGGTGGAATAGCTGCTCCTGTGCTCTACCTTCTAGGGCAAAAACAAATATCAGCGCATCTGGCTTCTCTAATTTCACCGCTGGAAATTTTCTTCACAACAATCATCGCAATTATGTTATTCAAAGAACCTCATTCCAGATCAGAAATTATCTCTATTATATTGATCACTCTCGGCGCAAGCGTTATCGGGATGAATATCAAAACAGGCGACAAATCAAATGATACGATGCTTGGGGCGATTCTTGTCCTTTCTGCATTTTTTGCTTGGGGAATTGATAACAATTGTACGGCACAGATATCAAAACGGGACACGCTGCAGATTGCAGGATTTAAAGGACTTTTCGGAGGCGCAGCTAATTTATGCCTAGGAATCCTGCTTGGAGCTTCTATTCCTTCCAGCAACACAATTTTGATTAGAATCGGGCTTATAGGCATTTTCTGTTTTGGGATTTCATTTGTTTTGATTATTTTCTCTATGAGATCACTCGGCGCATCAAAAACAATCGCCCTTTTCGGCTCTAACCCGGCAGTCGGAGTAGCACTGTCATGGCTCCTGCTTGGAGAGTCCCCATCATTTTGGTACCTTATCGGCGGGGCAGTAATGATTATTGGCATATATGCGCTCATATTTAAACCGGTAAAAGCAGTACAGAACACATAACAATCGTTTAACAAAAGTTCCATAGAAGCACAAAACAACAACACAGAGACACTGAAAGGATAAGAAATTTTATTTCTCTGTGTTTCTGCAGTTACTCTGAGTCTCAGTGGAAGAAATTTGTCAAATACCCGATCAGTATTTCCATATTTCTTTAAAGGAAACCCAAAAAGCATTGTATATAGTATAGAGATATATGAGGTACAAAGCCGTAAGAGATTATGAGAAACGCCTTACATTATCGTATAGTATAATATGAAAAAATATTTGTTTGTGGGAATAGCCGTCCTAATAATAGCCGCCATTTTTATACTACAATCTCAGGGTATCAGGCATCAAACCAACAATCCCCCAGACAATAATAATACCAATCCGGATGCAGCTGCTACATCTTCAAATCTGACAAAAACCAAAGAAAATCAGGAAGCGCCGGCAGAGCAGATCAGCAAGCAGGCAGTCACCAAAACTGAAACTGCGCAAAAACATGAAGAGATTGAGAGGGTTGTAAAAATACATGGAACAGTTAAAGATCACATCGGGAAATCAGTGAGGGGAGCATTCGTTGCTGTTGATATCGTCCCGGATAACACTGGTGAAAAATATATTCAGGATTCCGATAATCATCACCAAAACTTTATAGCCTACAAGGGATATACCTCAGGTGTATATACAAACAAAAAAGGAAAGTTTTCCATAGAGATAAAATATAAAACAAAACAGCATGATATTCTCTACATAGGAGTTGTTCCTGATTTTAGCTCAAAGCAGCTGGCGCTGCTTGAAAACATCTCTAACGTGCCGAAAAATAAAAGATATTCAAAAAATGAGCCGACAGAGCTGTGTTATTCCGCGCCGCAAAAATTTATTCTCGCAAATGAACAGGAAATAATAGAAAGCGAAATAATCTTTAACTGCGCAGAAACCGCAACGATAACTTTGGATGGCATAAACAAAGACACATTCCCTGAAATATTAATGAAGTTTTCTGACGCAAACTGGGCAATCGATGTTCAGCTTTCACCAAATCTGCTCACCCAGAAATGGGTTTTAGACGTACCTTCAAATACATCTTTTGATCTCCTTATCTCTCTGGAAGGGTATCTTGATACCCGACATAGTTTCAATCAGCTAAAACCGGGTGAGAATATCGTACTTGAACTGAATTTTGAAAAGGGTACAGAGGAACTGACAGGCGTATGCCTTGATGAAAACGGAGTCAATGTTATGCCGGGAGTGTATGTAAGTGCGATTCAAGATGGGCTTTCAGCAGGGGTAAGCACGGTAACAGACCAATCAGGACGTTTCACATTAAAAGGACTTTTAAAGAAAAAAATCAGGAGATTAATATTTAATGATCAGCGACACGGTTACAGGATCATTGAATTGAAAGATATCGACATCCACTCGCCAATCGAAATCAAACTGCCAAAGATGACAGAAAGCGAGAGAAATAAATTTAATTCCAAAGGCGAAGGAAAAAAAAGAGGAAGCGAATAATCCGCAGTATGCTTATCGTGAGAACAATTTCAGTTCGTTTGGCATAAGATTTCTACACCTTAGAGCTCTCCAAAAATTCCATTGTCTTTCTTAGTCTTCTGCTCAGCATCGAAGCAAGTTCGATGACCAGATCAGGATCCTCTTTTGCAAGTCTCCTAAAGTCATCTCCATTAAGACTCAGGCATTTTGTGTCCTCCAAGGCCCGTACAGTCGCTGATCTTACCTGCCTGTCGAGTATCGACATCTCCCCAAACGCCTTGCCCTGATCAAGCTCTGTAACCTGCAGTACAATCCCATCATCTTTTTTTGTTTCAACCCCTACCTTACCGGATATTATCAAAAACAGGGTGTCACCAATTTCTCCCTGTGAAACTACAACTTCCCCTTTAGAATAATTCCTGACAATGAGGGATTCAGCAAGAGTGAACAGCTTCTCAATAGATATTTCCCTGAAAACATCAGTTGATTTAAGAAAAACTATTTTCTCCGCACTTGTAAAAGAATGCGGTTTCGGCAGAGTCTTATTATCACTCATAACAACCTCCTTAACAACCTTGGTGACATCAACTTTTGCTCTCTGTAGAATCTGCTCTCTTGTATTATCTGAAAGCTGAAGCCATTTTCTAAACACAGAGAGAGCAATTATCGATCTAAGCAATTTATTGCTTGAATCATATATATTCAGAACAGCCCGATTTTGATCATCTATTGATATATCCTTTTTGTCAGCAAAAAAGGTCTCTTTAAGCTCCGGTGAAAGATTTATCTTGAAGATTTTTATAGTGTATTCCCTTAGTTTTGGTTCGTTATGATACAAAAAAGGGACAAGAGACAGCAGGTCGGCTTTATTGTTCACGTATAACCAATGAGTCAAGGTGATGCTCGTCCACGCCGAGATCTCATCATCCAGCACATCAATTAAAGTCCTTGAAAAATCAGAACTGCCATTTTTTGCCAATGTTCTAAATTGTTTGAGACTTATTATGTGCTCGTTTCCCCATTTTATAAATTCATCTGACATCGTTCCGGTTCGACTTCCGGAACTGAAATGAACACGTAATATTTCCTGATAATCAGAGGTTGAAAAATCTATTTTCTGAAGAAGGTCAACCGGTCTTGAAGCAAATGGAGACAGCTTCTGAAGTGCTGTCAGCCTGACTTTCTCATCGGAATCAGAAAGATATTTATCAAGTTCAGATGGATCCGATATTGTCAGATACTTCAACGCATGACTTCTTATTTCCGGATCAGCATCTGTTAGACCATCTCGTATATGGAATGTGCGCTCTTCAGCAGTAGGGTTATATCCATCCATAACATACCATGCTCCTTTGCGAATTACATTATCTGTTGAGCGAGTAAGCTCAATAACTCTTGATCGGAAACTTTGTATCGGATTTACCCTGAGAACATCAAGTGCAAGTATCAAATTATCATTATCAGAAATATATGAGTTCAAAAGACTGCTTACAAAAAGAGGATCTACTGAATACAAGGCAAGAAGCAGCTCAACCCTGAGTGAATTTGAAATATCTTGTTTAAGTGAGTCTCTGCAGTACTGCTCTACACGTTCACCCGGAATAAGCGCCAGAATTGCCCTGAAAAGCAGCGGTTGTGTGTTATCCGGAAGCAAATGAAGTTCCTGAAGGATTTCAAGCGCAAAGTTTTTATCCAGTTCGTTGATCAAAAGTTTCGCGGCAGATTCAGCATGTTTTGAGTCAAAAGATTTAATAGATCTCAGCAGGATCAGTTTTGATTCATCTCTGCATCTCTTTTCATAGTCATTATTCAGTATATACTTATTAACAGTCTCCCCAAGATCACTGTTTTCCGACTTTTCAAGGTCAGCCAGAAACCACGCCCAATGGAAATAACCGTATTCTATAAAACTTGCCATATAATTAGAATTGAAGTATCCGGCTACGCTTTTCTGCTTACCCAAGATCTCATTGAGCTGGGATTGAGTAGCAATTTTTCTTGCGATTACCACATCCTGCAATGGCATTTTTGAAGTTTTGCTGAAGGTGATCGCCTCCTGTAGTTCATTTTCGCCAATCACGCCTGCATGCAGAAGAAGCTCACCAAGGTCGTGATAGCTGGAACCCACATCAATCTTTCTTTCACCAAGTTCTTTGAGTTTGGCAACTGCTCTTTGCAAAAAATCTTTTAGGAATGGCGAATGATCTGCATACATATCATGGGTGTAAGCAGATGCGACGGCATTGGCTACGTGTTCCTCCATCCAGTCATTATTTGTGGCAGTTTTATAGAAATCCCTCAGATGGTGGGCGATTTCATGCGAGACTATACGAGATATCGCTAATCGTCCGAACTTAGCAAGTTCATCAACCGAAGCCGCTCCATGTATGTCAGATAAATAGTACCACTGCAGCTTTCCCTGAATGGTATCAAGATCAGGTATGGAAAACGATATCAGCTTGCGATGTACATCGTAATAACAGAAAAAGCAATCCTCATATATGATTTTAAGATCAGGTGAGATCCCGACATCATATTTGCTCAGGACCGACAGAAATTCATCAAATGCATTATGACAAAGTTTTATTAGGTCCTGTTTTAACGACATCCATCAAGAAAATAAAGTGTAAATTAACCGCCGCCTTTTTTCCCTGAAAGCGCGCCGGTAAGTTCTTTGTTGAGCTGATCAGAAGGTAAATCCTTGACCTTATTGTGGAATTCTTTTATTGCATCAAGCTCTTCCTGAACCAGCTTGTCAAGAAATCCATACTTTGAAAGAGTTCCATCAAGATCCTTTACAGCCTCTTTCGCAAACTTCTTGTCATTAACCGCCTTTTTCACCAACTCCATTAATACTTCATCTGACATAAATACCTCCCAAACTAATATTAAATTAAATCAACTCAAATCAACACAGATTCATATGATAAAAAGTAACCATTAAAAAGATAACAAAAGATTGACTGACCAGGTTTAGAGCGAAGCCCTGTTTAAGATATCCAAAAATAGTCTGGACTTTTTCATCCCTACCGCGCGCTTTAAAAAATTGCATGCTTTTCTCTTATATACAGAGGTCATTAATGCAACGTACATTAATGCCCCGCTGTCTTTTATTATATTCCTGATTTTTTTATGGGTATATCCGCGTGAGTCTGCGCCAGCAGCAGTTTTCAACAGTTTCTTAAGAATTCCCTTTTTAGATGAAGTTTTAAGCGCAAAGGCGACCGGTAATGTCACCCTGCCATTCTTCAAATCTGAGCTTGTTTTTTTACACCAGATATCATTACAATCGCTCGAAACCTGCAACGAAATCCCAAGATATCTCCCAAAAAGCGAGAGATTCTCAATCTGACTATTATTAGCCCCTGCAAGGATGGCAGCCGCTCTGCAAAAAAGTTCGATCTGTGATCCGCTCTTCATAGCCACAATATTTCCCACATGCTGAACTGAAACGGTTTCACCGGCACTTGCGGCAAGATCCATTGTCTGGCCCTGCAGCATTTTCAATAAGGTCTTGTCAAAATCGTTCTTCAACCTGGCGACAATCTTTTCCGGCACTGAATAGTATTTCAACCGCTCCAATGCGCTATGGCTGACGAAATTAAGGAGCTCAAACGCCGAAAGTACAAGAATATCCGAATCAATTTTTCTTAGGCGTGCCGGAATATCCCGATCAGCTATATCATCCAGTATGTCGGCGCCGCAATGCAGAGCCGTACAGGCGGATAGAAATGGAACTAATTTGGAATCCGCTTTACAAAAGCAGGAATAAATTCTGAGCGGGAGTTCGACTGAAGGGATAAAATTATAGCCTTTCAATTTTGAACGGGAGACTTCCGCGCAAATCCGGAGAAATCTGGAACAGGCAACAGTTTCACACTCCTCATGAATCAGTTCATATAATAATTGAAAAGCGCGATCAAAATATGATTTCATCAAAATCGATTATTAATAATAAACAAGACCCGTCAATATGCAGAAATATAACAACATCCGGCCTGAACAAAAAAAGTGTAGACATTCAAACAAGTTTGCTGATTCATATCATATGCTTGCGACATTTCAAAAGGGCATAATTGTAGGATTTATACTCCTAATTTTTATATTTGCATTTCTTATATTTCAGGACCGGAACCTCAAATACAATGAAGGGGAGTCCGACAAAATACCCGGAAATCCAACAAACAAAGCTGCCTATTCAACACACGACAAGGATGACAAAACCCAAACCGGCGCAACTACAGAATCAACTGCAGTAACCGCTTCATCTGAAATTAAAGATGCTATAATATCCCAGACAATCAAAGTGGACGTAATAGTTTTCGATTTTAACGCGCATCCGAGCAAATTCATAGATTACTGGAAAGAAAGAAAACAACTTACTCTATCATCAAAAGACATCCAGATAAGATTTTCCATAAAATCATCTGAATCGCCCGAATTCCATCATTTTGAACAAATCTTCAAGTCTGCTCCCAATAGCAGTTTCCGGGCGGAATTACAATATAAAAAACCTTCAAAAAGAGAAGATACCCTTTATATAAATTGGTCATTTCATGACTATGCAAGCTTGTATGACCAAACCAAATCAGGACAATATTCCTCGATTTTCACAAATTTTTTCAAAACCTTTCCGATAAACGGGCTCAATCCGACAATAACAGCAGAACTGGAAACTCCTCCTATGGGAACATTAATAATCGAAAAAAATAATCAGTCGGTGCAAATAAGGGCAACGAGCGGTAACAATTTTGATCCGATATAT